>QNCF01000069.1 GCA_003644395.1 Candidatus Omnitrophota bacterium | reverse complement strand
TTTCAATTTATCTCCATCTCCACAGGTTAAATATTCCCAAACAGTTCCTCTACATTTCATTTTATTTATCTTTATTGGTCTTGCCTTTAATGTTTCCCCACTTGTTAACCTTGTCGCTCCTCCTACCATTGTAACGCCTCCCCACTTGGATGGTATTTTTAATGGTTCTTTATTAAAGTACCGTGGCTTTTCCCCTTTTAAAAATACAGGCATATATTCATGGTCAACTCTAAATCTTTTATTCCACCATGCCCCTTCTGCTCCATGTTTTTTATATATTAAGCACTCGAATAATTTAAATCCTATATTTTCACACCAATCAATAATTGTTTTGAAAGAAGTAAGCGTTTTTCCATAATTTTTAGTTTGGTCTTGAATTACCATTACTGCTATACCCCCTTCCTTTAAAATTCTATAAATTTCTTCCCCAACAGCGTGAAGGTTTACTTTAAAACCATGATATTTTCTTATATTATCATAAGGAGGGGAAGTAACGACTAAATCAATACTTTTATCAGGAAGCAATTTCATTCCTTTCACACAATCCACACAAAAGACTTTATTTAAAAATTTTTCCATTTTGTATATATTTTATAAAATTTTACCGCTTTCGTCCACTCAGCCACCTCTCCTGTTAGAACCGGGTTCTGGATTTCTGGGACCAAAAATTCCTGTGCCTATTCTTACAAGATTTGCTCCTTCTTCAATTGCTATTTTCCAGGTATCTGTCATTCCCATTGACAGGTATTTCATTTCAACATTTGGATAACTTTTTGACTTCAATTTTTCAAATAATTCCCTTGTTAATTCAAAATAAGGTTTTATTTCTTCAGGGTTTTTAACAAAAGGTCCCATTGTCATTAATCCTTCAACTTTTATATTTTCAAATTTTGTTATCTCTTCAACGAAACTTTCAACATTCTCAGGTAAAACTCCGCTTTTTTGCTCTTCTTTTCCACTATTAATCTCAATTAAAACAGGGAAAACAATCCCTTCTTTTTTAGAAATTTTATCTATTTCTCTGGCAAGTTTTGTAGAATCAACTGTTTCAATCATATCAAAAATTTCAAGTGCTTTTTTTACTTTATTCTTCTGCAGGTGTCCTATCATATGCCATTTAACTTTCTTGCCTATTACTCTGAATTTTTCTTCTGCTTCCTGAACATAATTTTCCCCTATTATTTTTACCCCTGCTTTTATTGCCTGGTTAATTTCTTCAATACTCCTTGTTTTTGTTGCAGCAACAAGTTCAACTCCAACAGGTAATTCTTTAAGAATTTCTTTAACTTTTTTTTCTATATTCATTTGCCCACTCCTTTTTATTATTATACAATTTTTCAGAAAAAAGGGGATTTTATGTTCTCAATAGGTCTTGACTTTGGGACAAATTCAGTAAGAGGGGTGATTGTCAATTGGAAGAAAGGGAGGGAGTGAAAATAAAAAGAATAATAAATTCCTGAAAAGTCATCTCGCTCTTATGGTTGATTACTGCAGAAGTTTTACATTTTCTTTGATTTCTGCTAAAATTTTTGATATAGATGTCTATCCACTTGAAAAAGAAATAAAGAAATTTATCTGAAATAAAGGATTACTCAGAAAGGAGGAGGAGATGGAAACAATAAAATTTGATGATTTTAAAAAAGTTGACTTAAGGGTTGGAAAAATTCTTGAAGTTGAGGAAATTGAAGGAACAGATAAACTTTATCTTTTGACTGTTGATATTGGTGATGAAACAAGGAAACTTGTTGCAGGGATAAAACCATGGTATGAAAAGGAGCAACTTATTGGAAAAACAATAATCATTGTTGCAAATCTTGAACCGAAGAAAATAAGAGGGATAGAAAGTAAAGGGATGCTTCTTGCAACATTATTTGATAATAAACTTTCAATTTTAACAACAGATAAAGAAGATGTGCCCGCAGGAAGTAAAATAACATAGTGTTAGAACCGGGTTCTGGATAAAACATTTACAACTTTTTTATTCCCTTTTTTTGAAAATTCAACAATACCATCTCTCAAACTGAAAAGAGTAAAATCCTTCCCCATTCCAACGCCTTTACCTGTAATAATTTTAGAACCTTTTTGCCTAACTATAATACTTCCTGCTTTAATCCTCTGCCCTCCGAAAACTTTTGTTCCTCTGTATTTCGGATTTGAATCTCTACCGTTTCCCTGTTTTTTTCTTGCCATAGTTGTTAATTATACTAACTAAAAATTTTTTGTCAACAATTGCATAAGGTATAATTTTTAAAAGTTTAATTGAGTATTACTGATTAAAAGCAAAAAATGAAAAAATATATCTTAAAACGGCTTTTACAATTCATTCCTTTAATTATCGGTATGACATTTATTTCTTTTCTCATCATACAGATGGCACCAGGAGATTACTTTTCAAAACTTAAAATGAACCCTGAAATTTCTCAGAAAACAATTGAAGAGATGAGAAAATCGTTTGGTCTGGATAAACCAGTTGTAGTCCAGTATTTTTACTGGCTTAAAAATATTCTGACATTTAATATGGGAACTTCATTTTCATATCATATACCTGTTTCATTCCTTATAAAACAAAAATTAAAAAATACACTTGCACTTTCACTCTTTTCAATTTTTATGACATGGTTAATTTCCATACCACTTGGAATTTTTGCAGCAATAAAAAATGGGCGGTGGCAGGAAAAGGTTCTTTCATTCCTTGCTTATGTTGGTATTTCAATCCCATCTTTTTTCATAGCAATGCTTCTTGTATTCTTTTTTGCAAAACATCCAGTGTTGCCAATTGGAGGAACAAGAAGTTTATTTGTTTATAAATCAACATGGCAGATTTTTTTTGATTATTTGAAACACCTTCTTGTTCCAGGGATGGCTCTTACACTTGCTGGAATTGGTTCCCTTTATCGTCTTATGAAAAATAATTTTCTTCAGGCAATAAATTCTCCTTATGTTATTACTGCCCGTGCTAAAGGACTTCCTGAATATAAAGTGTATTACAAACACGCTTTGAGAAATGCAATAAATCCAATGATAACAATTTTTGGATATGAACTTTCAGGAATTCTATCAGGAGCCGCTCTTGTAGAAATTATAACTGGCTGGCCAGGAATGGGACGACTTATACTTGAAGCAGTGCTTTCTCAGGATTTATATCTTGTTATGGCTTCTCTTTTAATAGGTGGAATTCTTTTGATTGCAGGAAATTTAATTGCTGATATTTTAATTGCTTTTGCTGACCCAAGGGTGAGGTTAAGATGATAAATTTTCTAAACAGGTTGAGGAAGAAGAATATTTTTTCATTTATAGCCCTTATAATTATTTTCTTTCTCTACATTTTTTCTTTTCTTGCAGATTTTATTTCCCCCTACCCTTTTGATAAACAATTCAGAGAATACTCGCTCTGTCCACCAACAAAAATACATTTCATTGATAAAAGTGGAAAATTCCATATAAGACCATTTGTTTATGGAATAAGAATAATAAATTCATCTGTCGGTAAATACAGAGAGGATAAAGACAAAATTTATCCAATTAAATTTTTTGTAAGAGGAAATAAGAGAAAAATTCTTGGACTCTTTCCTTCAAACTTTTATCTTTTTGGAACAGAGGGGGATGGGAAAATTTTTCTCTTTGGAACAGACATTCAGGGAAGAGATGTTTTTTCAAGAGTTCTTTATGGAAGCCGAATTTCTTTATCAATAGGGCTTATAGGCGTTTCAATCTCCTTTATTCTTGGACTTTTCTTTGGGAGTATTTCGGGATATTTTGGTGGAAAAGTTGACAATATTCTTATGCGACTTGTTGAAATAATTATGATGTTTCCTTCTTTCTATCTTCTTCTTGCTTTAAGAGCTGCCTTCCCAACAGACCTTTCCACAGTTCAGATCTATTTCTTAATTGTTGTGATTTTAAGTTTAATTGGGTGGGCTTCTCTTGCAAGGATTATAAGAGGAATGGTTTTATCAATAAAAGAAGAAGAATTTATCCTGGCAGCGAAATCACTTGGAATTTCAACATTCAGAATTATAACTAAACATATAATACCAAATACTTTCTCTTATACAATTACTGCTATAACTCTTTCAATTCCTGGATATATTCTTGGAGAAAGTGCTTTAAGTTTAATCGGGCTTGGAATACAGGAACCATATCCCAGTTGGGGAAATATGCTTTCTGTTTCTGTGGGAAATTTAAGAATTTTAACATCTGCTCCCTGGATGCTTCTTCCTGGATTTTTCATTTTTTTAACAATAATATGCTTTAATTTTCTTGGAGATGGGTTGAGAGATATTACAGACCCTTCTCTTAACACAGGATATTAAAATGGGAATATTAGAGGTTAAAAATCTAATTGTTTCTATTCAATCACTTTATAAAAAAGTGAATATATTGAGAAATATAAGTTTTTCAATTGGTAAAAACGAAGTTGTATCCCTTGTTGGAGAAAGTGGAAGTGGAAAGACATTTACTGCTTTATCTATAATGAAATTACTCCCACAGGCAGCAAAAATTGAAACAGGTGAGATTCTCATAGATGGAGAAAATATAATAGAAAAGGATGAGAAAAAAATGGTTAAAATAAGAGGAGAAAAAGTGAGTATGATATTTCAGGAGCCATCATCCCATCTTAATCCTGTTTTTACAATCGGCAACCAGATGGTTGAATGTGTAAAAGGAAACCTGACAAAAGGTGAGAAAAAGGAAAAAGTAATTGAAATATTAAAAGAGGTTGAATTACCTGAATATATTTTTTATCAGTATCCCCATCAGTTGAGCGGTGGAATGCAGCAAAGAGTTATGATAGGAATGGCAATAATCAACAAGCCATCTCTACTTATTGCAGATGAGCCAACAACTGCTCTTGATGTTTCAACTTCTTTTCGTATTATTAATTTATTGAAAAAACTAATCTCAACTCATAAAATTTCAGTTATTTTCATTACTCATGATATTTCACTTGCCGTAAATTTTTCAGATAAAATTTATGTTATGTATGCAGGAGAAATTGTTGAAAAATCACCATCAAAAAAATTAATAAATTCTCCATTACATCCTTATAGTGAAAAACTTATTGCCTGCCTCCCTGAAAAATATAAAAAAAGAGAAAAAATAAAAACAATAGAAGGAACTGTTCCTGATTTTTCTTCACTCCCTTCTGGATGTGCATTTCATCCAAGATGTCCATATAAAAAAGAGATATGTGAAAAGTTTTTGCCTGAAGAGATAAAAATTGGAGAAAGTTATGTGAGGTGTTTCAGATATGGAAAAATTACTAAAAACAATTAATCTGAAGAAAAATTTTATGGTTAAAGATAAGTATGGGATGGTCAAAAAGATTAATGCATTGAGAGGTGTTTCTTTTGAAATAGATAAGGGAGAAACATTGGGTATTATTGGAGAAAGTGGAAGCGGGAAAACAACTTTAGGGAAAACAGTAATAAGATTAATTGAACCTGATGAAGGAAAAATTATTTTTAAAAACATTGATATAACACATAAAAAGGAAAATCAACTTCGTCCTTTAAGAAAAAAATTTCAAATAATATTCCAGAATCCTTATAAGTCATTAAATCCAAGAATGACGGCACTTGAAATTGTTATGGAAGCAATAGACGGAAGTAAAAAAGAGAAAATTGAAAAAGGCGAGTATCTTTTAAATATTGTTGGAATAAAAAAGAATAAATTCAGAAGTTTTCCCTATCAATTCAGCGGTGGAGAAAGACAGAGAATAGCAATAGCAAGAAGTTTATCAACAGAGCCAGAATTTATTGTCTGTGATGAACCAACTTCTAATCTGGATTTATCCATACAGGCACAAATTTTAAATTTATTTATGGACCTTAAAGAAAAGTTCAATCTTACATATCTCTTTATTTCTCATGACCTTAAAGTTATAAAATTTGTTTCCGATAGAATTGGAGTTATGTTTAAAGGTAGAATTGTTGAAATCGGGAAAACAGAAGAAATAATAAAAAATCCTGAAAATCCTTATGTAAGAGAACTTTTTGAAATAGAAAAGAAACAGTTTTCAATTTAACTTTCTTCTTTTGCACCATCCACTGCGACCACTTCATAAAAAGATGGCTTTATTCCAAATTCCTTATAGTAATTTTTACTCAATTCATTTTTAAAATCATCAATAAATCCCTGCTCAATAAGAACAATACAACACCCTCCCATTCCAGCACCTGTCAATCTTGCTCCTAAAATACCTTTAAAGTTCTTTGAAAAATCAACTATAAAATCAAGTTCATCACAACTGACCTGGTAAAGATTTTTTAAACTTATGTGTGACTGGTAAAGCATAACTCCAAAATTTTCAATATCTCCCTTTTTCAAAAATTCAACACTTTTCTTAACTCTTTCATTTTCCTCAACAATATGTTTACCCCTTTTGTATTCTATTTCCCTTAAATGATTTTTATAATTTTCAAGGATTTCAGGAGATATTTGACCAAGGTTATTTATATTCATATCTCTTTTTATAACATTAACCACTCCCTCAACTTCTTCCACTCTCTTATTATAAACAGAAGAAGAAAGTTCTCTTTTCTTCTTTGTATCAACAAGGAGCAATTTATAAGAACCTGTTTTAAATGGAACATAAGAATATTCCAAATTATCACAGTTAAGAAAAATTGCACTTTCCCTTTTCCCCAGGTAAATAATAAACTGGTCCATAATTCCACAATTAACCCCAACAAAATTATTTTCTGCTGATTTCCCCATTTCTATTACTTCAATATCAGTAAACTTCAATTCAAAAATTTTCATCAAGAGTGTAACTGCCCCTATTTCAACAGAAGCAGAAGAACTTAAACCACTTCCTACAGGAACATTACCACCATAGGCAATTTCAAACCCTGAAAGTTCAACTCCTTTATTCTCAAATTCCTTAACAACCCCATATATGTAATTAACCCATTTTTTTTCTTTGTTGAACTTTATATCTTCAAGAAATGTCTCAATATAGTCATTGAAATTAAAAGAATAAATTTTTATTTTATTATCATCTCTTTTTCTACCGAAAAAATAAGTATATCTATCTATTGCAACTGGTAAAACAAAGCCACCCTGATAATCTGTATGGTCTCCGATTAAATTTACCCTTGCCGGGGATTTAACTTTTTTAAATCTCTGTTTACCAAAAATCTCAATAAACTTCTTTTCAA
>QNCF01000068.1 GCA_003644395.1 Candidatus Omnitrophota bacterium | reverse complement strand
GAAGGAGATTATAAGTTTCTCAATAAACAAATGTGAGGAATTGAAGGATGTTATAAATACAGATTTTCCTGAATATTCATGCTTTATACCTCATATAGAAAAAATTTATTCTGAATACCAGAAGAAGAAAAGAAAATTGAATGCTGTTGATTATGATGATTTACTTTATTACTGGCTTAAATTAACAAAAAGTCAGGTTATAGGAACAAAACTTTCAAGTCGTTTTAAATACATCCTTGTTGATGAATACCATGACACAAATAAACTCCAGGGATTGATTATTTACCAAATGTCTAAGGTTCACAGAAATATCCTTGCTGTTGGAGATGATGCTCAAAGTATCTATTCTTTCAGAGGTGCAACAATTGACAATATACTTGAATTCCCAAAAATTTATCCTGATGCTAAAATTTTCTATCTCACAATAAATTACAGAAGCACACCTGAAATTTTAAACCTTGCAAACCATATAATCTCCCATAATAGAATGCAGTATCCAAAAGAACTTGTAAGTGTCAGAAAAACAGGTGTAAAACCAGTAATTGTAAAGTGCCAGGATTCAAAAGATGAAGCCTTATTTGTTGCTCAGAGGATATTCCAGCTTTTGAATTCAGGTATAGAACCTTCAGAAATCGGTGTTCTTTTCAGGTCAAGGTATCAGGCTGCTGACCTTGAAATAGAATTAAACAAACTTAAAATTCCTTATATTGTTAGAGGAGGGTTGAGATTTTTTGAACAGGCACATATAAAAGACATTATCTCCTATTTCAGAATTATTGAGAATCCAAATGATGAACTCTCATGGAAGAGAGTCCTTCTTCTCCATGATGGTATAGGGAAGGTAACTGCTGAAAAAATCTGGAAAATTGTCTCTGAATCAAAAGACTTTTCAGAATTGAAAGAGAAGGTAAAGGGGGAAAGAATAACAAAAAAGGCAAAGGATGTATTTTTAAATCTGATGAAAATAATTGAAAAGATAAAGGACTTCTCTGAAATATCTGAAGGCATATCACATATAGTTGATTGTGAATACGGAAAGATCTTGAAGAAAAAATATTCTGATTATCAAGAAAGGCTTGAAGATATAGAGAGTTTAAAAAATATTTCAAAGAATTATAAAAATTTAAGAGATTTCCTTTCAGAAGAGTCACTGCAGGAACACTTTAAGGGAGAAAATCCTTATTTAAATCAGCCTGTGGTTCTTTCAACAATACACCAGGCAAAGGGACTTGAATGGAGAATAGTTTTTATCATAGGTGTCTGCCATAACCACTTCCCGCATCCATCATCTCTTTATGATATTGCGGCACTGGAAGAGGAAAGAAGAATTTTCTATGTTGGTGTGACAAGAGCAAAGGAAGATCTGTATATAACATATTATTTAAGAGATTACCAGAGACCTTCTTTTTCAAGAAAATCTTTATTCATTGAAGAAATTCCGCCTTCACTTTATGAGGAGTGGGTATTCGGATAATATATGTTATATTTCAAACCCATATTTTTTGCTGTCTTAAAAGTTTTAATCATAACCTTCATCTGCTCATTATTTACAAAATCAAAAATCATAAAAGAAGAACAACTTGAATCTTTCTCCACAGTATTGATTTACCTTTTCCTCCCATGCCTTATCCTTTCAAATATACTTACAAATTTTTATCCGGATAGTTTCAAAAACTGGTATATCCTTCCACTCGGAGGAATAGGGATATTTCTCATTCCATTCTTTCTATCAAATCTGATTTTCTTAAAGAAAAACGATAAAAACTATTTAATTGCTCTTTCAACAATCCAGAATGCAGGTTATCTCATTCTTCCGATTGGATGGTTCCTTTTCCCTGAAAATCCACACACTTTTACAATGTATGTCCTCCTTTTTGTCCTTTCTGCAAGTCCAATTTTATGGAGTATAGGTTATTTTTTGATGACACAGAGAAATTTCTCAAAGTTCACATTTATAAATTCATTTAAAAATCCCCCTTTTATTGCAAATATTTTTTCCCTCTTCCTTGTATTCACAGGAATAAGGGAGAAATTGCCTGAATTTTTCTTCCAGATAGTCGGTTTCCTTGCAAAACCTGCCATTCCACTTGCACTCTTCATCCTGGGAGCAAGATTATCTCTTTTAAATTTAAAGGGAAGGGGTAAATTTTATGATGCTTTGAAGGTTGTTTTGATTAAAATGGTATTAACACCTCTTGTTGTTCTTATAATTCTTAAAACCACAAAAATCATAAATGACCACTTAATGAAAACAATCTTCATTCTTGAAGCCTCATCTCCTCCAGCAGTTGGATTGATAATCCAGGCAACAGCAAAAAGGACTTACACAGATAAGATAGGTTTTATAATTCTGATATGCTACATCTCATCTGTTTTCCTCATGCCACTCTGGCTTTCTCTTCTATTTTAAAATTTCAATTTTTATGTTATTATAAATCAAAGGAGGAAGAGGATGGGAAAGAGATTTTTAATAATTTTAACTTTTCCATTCCTTGCTGGGTGCTGTGTGAAGTATTCTTTCAAAAAGTATCCAATAGATGATAAGGAATTTGTAAAAAATTATATAAAAAAGGAAAAATTACCTGAAGATGTGAAAAAGGCTATTTTACATGGAAAAATATTTGCAGGATTTGAGAAGAAATTGATAAGAGACCTTTTTGGTGAACCCGAAAGTAAATATATTTCTGAAACAGAACTTATGGAGGTATGGTTTTATAAAGATTTCTATTTTGGATTTGATAAAGATGGGAAACTTGTAAAATATGGAAAATATTAAGATTTCTTTTCATTTAATAATCCAGCAATTAAAATTCCCACTCCAATAAGTATAAACGCTATCCTTAAATTGAAAAGAGTGCTCAGAATCCCAACAATAAGAGGACCTGAGAAAAATCCAGCTCCAACAAGAACTTCATTCATTTCCACAGGATATCCACCGGAAAGGTGTAAAAGTAAACTGTTGTAATAAGAAAATCCATTCAAACTTCCAAGTATCAGCATACTTAAAGTGAAAACAAAAATATTGCTTCCAGTCCCTATGAGTAAAAGCCCAAAAAATATGAGAATATAAAGATATAAAAAGGAAATCCTTCCTCTGTAAATATGTGGTTTACCCTTCATTATATAAAAGAACAGAGTCCTTGAAAAGTAAAGGATTGATATGAGAATCCCTATAAGAAAGGAAGGAAATTTTAAAATAAGTAAAAATTTGGGAAAGAGAAATGTTATTGCTCCAACAGTGAAAAATGTGGAAAAGTTCAATAGTCTCACTCTTTTCACAAAACTTAATGGAAAATCTATTTTTTTATATGTTTTTTGGGAGAAATTTATGTTAAAAAATGGAAGAAACTTCTTTTTTGTTGAAAAAAGTAAAAAGAAGACAGATATTCCAAGAATCCCTCCTGTTATAAATGGTAAAGAGGGGCCAAAAGAATAAATTTTTCCGGAGAAGAAACTTCCTGCCATAACTCCACCTGACCAGGAAAGATTGTATATACCGACAGAGTATTCCCTCTTTTCCCTTTTACGGAAATAGTTTGCCATTGAAGGCCAGAATCTCCCATGGAAAAATCCTGAAATGAAAAGAAGAAGAATTATAATCCTGTAAGAGAAAAATGGAATGAGAAAATATGCTGTTCCTATACCGAAACTTGCATATATAAACCACGGGAATTTCTGGGAAGATTTTAATTTTGAAAATGTAAAAGTTGTCAAAGTATAGGCAAAACTACCCATAAAACCTGCTATCCCTATCTGCAAGGGAGTTGCATTAAGCAATTCACTTAAATATAGTGGAAGAGATACATTCACAATATAATTTGCGAAAGCCACTATGAAAGCACTTATATAAATTATTATTTCCATACCTATTGAGTTTAAAAATAAAATATAAATTTGACAAATTTTTTTTTTAAAAACAAAATTAAATGAGAAGGAGGGGAAAATGGTAATAGGTGTTCCAAAAGAGATAAAGGAGGAAGAATATAGAGTGGGTTTAACTCCAGATTCAGTCAAATACCTTGTTGATAAGGGAAATACTGTAATTGTTGAAAGTAAAGCAGGGGCTGGTGCTGGATTTGATGATGAAGATTATGAAAAGGCAGGTGGGAAAATTGTTGATACTGCTGAGGAAGTCTATTCAGAAGCAGATATGATTGTTAAGGTTAAAGAGCCACAGGATAAAAAAATACCGTTATTGAAAGAGGGGCAGATTATATTTACATTCTTCCACTTTTCTGCAAATCCTGAAATGACAGAGAAATTACTTGAAAGAAAAGTAATATGTGTGGCCTATGAACTTGTTGAAGAAGATGGTGTTTTGAAGATATTGCAGCCCATGAGTGAAATTGCCGGTAAATTAAGCATTCAGCAGGGAATGAAATATCTTGAAAAGGAATATGGAGGAAAAGGAATACTTTTAAGTGGAGCTGAAGGGACAAGGAAAGGGAGAGTTTTGATAATAGGTGGAGGGAATGTTGGATACAATGCTGGTAAAATTGCTCTCGGTATAGGGAGTGAAGTCACAATTCTTGAAATAAATGAAGAAAGGATAAAATTTCTTAAAGAAAATTTGCCAGGCGCAGAAGTATTATTTTCAACTGAAGAAAAGATAAAAGAGTTAATTAGAAAAGCAGATGTTGTGGTTGGAGCAGTTTTAATTCCTGGGAAAAGGACACCCATTATAATAAAGGAAAATGACCTGGAATTGATGGAAAATGGAAGTGTAATTGTTGATGTATCAATTGATGAAGGTGGTATTTCAGAAACAAGCCATCCAACAACACACAGAAATCCAATAT
Source organism: Candidatus Omnitrophota bacterium (assembly GCA_003644395.1). Taxonomy (GTDB): domain Bacteria; phylum Ratteibacteria; class UBA8468; order B48-G9; family JAFGKM01; genus B48-G9. The sequence continues at coordinate 2,409 of QNCF01000068.1, read as the reverse complement.
TTATACATAAAGGTATTGTCCATTACTGTGTTCCAAATATTCCAGGAGTTGTTCCAAAAACTTCAACAGTTGCTCTAAATTATGTTACACTGAGATATGTTGACATTCTTTCCCAAAATGGGGAAAAATCATTTAAAGAGTTTGAACCATTGAAGAAAGGACTTGCTCTTTATAAGGGAGAGATAGTAAACGAGAGGTTAAAATAAAATGGGAAGAAAAAGACAGGGAAACGGCAGAGATTCAAATTCCAAAAGACTTGGAACAAAAATATTTGATGGGCAATTTGTCAAACCCGGTAATATCATTGTGAGACAGAGAGGGACAAAAATATTGCCCGGTAGAGGGACAAAAATTGGGAAAGATTATACAATTTACAGTGTGGTTGAGGGTATTGTTAAATTTACAAAGAGAAATGGAAGAAGTGTTGCAAATGTTTTCCCTCTGAAAGATGATAAAGTCAGGGCTTTCAATAGTTGAAACAAAGGAAATAGAAACTCTGAAGCCACTGGAAAAATTCTTCACAAAATCAGAAATTGAGGAATCAAAAAGAAAAATACAGTCACTTGCAGGAAAACTTGCAGGGAAAAAGTCTTTTCTTATTGCTGCTGGAATAAATGATGGAGATATTCTGAACAAGATAGAGATTAAAAAAAGAAGTTCTGGAAAGCCTTATATAAAAATCAATGATTTTTCCATTAAAAAGAATCTTGAAGAAAAGTATATCTCCATTTCAATCTCTCATATAGAAAAATTTGCTGTTGCATTTTGTTTAATCTATGATAAAAAGGAAACCGGAATCCCATAAGGGAGATTATGGACATCTTCTAATTCTTGGAGGAAGCCCTGGTTTAACAGGGGCTGTGTGTTTGTCTGCTATTTCTGCGCTGAGAAGTGGTTGTGGACTTGTTACAGTTGGAATTCCTGAATCCTTGAATCCCATAATTGAGGTAAAACTCACAGAAGCAATGAGTTTACCGTTACCTGAGACAGAATCCCATACTTTTTCACTTAAAGGGTTTGAAAAGGTGATTAATTTTATAGAAGAAAAGGCAGATGGAGTTGTGATAGGGCCTGGAATTTCTCTGGAAAATGAGACTTCAAAATTTGTAAAAGAGATTGTAAAGAATGTTGAAAAACCCATTTTGATAGATGCAGATGGTTTGAAAATTATATCTTCCGAACTGAAGATTTTGAAAAATAAAAAAATAAAACCAGTCTTGACTCCACATCCGGGAGAGATGAGAGCCCTTACAGGAAAAGATATAAATTATATACAGAAAAACAGAGAAAAATGTGCAGAAGAATTTGCAAAAGAATATGGAGTTGTTATGGTATTAAAAGGACACCATACTGTTGTATCTGATGGTGAAAAGATATATATAAATCTTACAGGAAATCCTGGAATGGCAACAGCAGGAAGTGGTGATGTCCTTTCTGGAATAATAGGGAGCCTCCTTGTCCAGAAAATGGAACCATTTGATGCAGCAAAAACAGGGGTTTATATCCATGGACTTGCAGGAGATTTTGCTTTGAAAGAGAAAGGTGAAATCTCTTTAATTGCTTCAGATATAATTGAATATATCCCGCATTCTTTCCTTTATTTTACAAAAATTAAAAAATGTATTAAAATTTCCAAAAACAGGGGGGATAAATGAAAAGGTTAGCAATTGTATTTTTTAGTTTTATATTTTTAACAACATCTCTTCTATGTGAGAGTGCAAAGAAGAAAGGGATAAAGATTGTTGGAATATGGGATGCTGGTGGAAGTTATGATGTCATAGGAGAGGGAAATTATCTTTATGTTGGAAGTGGTGGTCAGGTAAGGATTTATGATATTTCAACAAAGGAAAAGATTGAGAATATAAAGATGGAGTATAAGGATAAGTTTGGAGGAGCCCGTAAACTTGGATTTTATAAAGAAAAGACACCACCTGTAAAGATATTGCATACAGGTGTAGGGACAGTACAGGGTCTTTTTGCATATAAAAATTACCTTTATGTTATAGGTGGTAAATTTGCAATTGCAGATATTTCAAAACCTGAAAAAGCTCATATTGTCTCATCCATGAAGATAGGTGGAAGTGATGTCCATGTACAGGGTAATTATGCATATCTGGCAACACCAAGTGTCCATGGGAATGATATTACAATAATTGATGTTTCAGATAAGAAAAAACCAAAAAAAGTAAGTGGAATTGATATTCCGGATAAAATAAGAAGACTTTATGTTGATGGAAAATATCTTTATACAGGCGGAGAGAGAAACTGGCTTTATATAATTGATATATCAGACCCGAAAAACCCAAAAATTGTAAGTAAATTCCCGAATAATAGACTTAAGGGAGTTGGGATATCAAGTGTTGCAAAGAAAGACAATTATGTTTTTGTTGTTGCTTACCATTATGGATT
>QNCF01000067.1 GCA_003644395.1 Candidatus Omnitrophota bacterium | reverse complement strand
TTTTAAAGTAATCTTTCCCTTCTTCATTTAAAAGACCTGCTTTTATAAATATATCCTTTTTCAAATTCTTTTCCTCTATTTTTCTCTTAAGAAGATCTCCTTCAGATGGAGAATAACCAATCATATATTTATTTACATTTTCCTCATCAAAATTCCTTTCATATAAATATTCAAGCCCTCTCTTTCCATCTTTTGATAGGAGGAATTCGTTGTAAATCTCAGCAGCTATTTTATTTGCTTTAAAAATCTGCTTTTTTTCACCTGTTGCAGTGGATGGAACAAATGAGATGTCAATCCCTGCCTTCTTTGCTACAAGAGCAACTGCTTCTCTGAAAGATATTTTCTCCATCCTCATTACAAAATTGAAAACATTCCCTCCTACCCCGCATCCAAAGCAGTGGAAAATCTGCTTTTCAGGGCTTACAAAAAAGGAGGGATTTTTCTCTTCATGGAAGGGGCATAAGGCTTTGAAATTCTTACCTGCTTTTTTTAGGGAGATATATTCTGATATTATTTCAACAATGTCAACTTTTGATAATATATCGTCCAGCAGATCAGGAGATAAAGCATTACTCATTTTTAACTGTTATACTTGGTTGATTTATAGGTGTCAAGGTTTTAAAATAAAAAGTATGGGAAGAGTTATAAACTATCTTATTTTTCTTTTTTTCTTTATTTTTATAGGGTATGTTTTTGGGATAAAGGAATTAAAAGTTTATAAAGTGATTTCATCTTCCATGTCTCCAACTCTCATTATAAATGATAGAGTTATGGCTATAAAATCCAATAATTTTAAAAGGAAAGATATTGTTGCGATAAAAGACCCTACGGGAAGGAATGAGATTTTAATAAAAAGAATAATCGGTCTTCCTGGAGAAAATATAACTGTTAAAAACGGATATGTTTATATAAATGGAGAAAGGCTTGAGGAACCTTATATAAAAGAGAAACCAATTTATACACTTTCAATTAAAATCCCTCCTGATTGTTATTTCTTACTTGGGGATAACAGAAATAACAGTGAAGATAGCAGTACATGGGGACCTGTTAAGAAAGAATTGATTGTCGGGAAGGTTATCTGCTGTTACTGGCCCATCAAAAGATTCAAAATCTTTATATCAAAAAAATAAGCGGACTTCAAAAAGAAGTCCGCTTATTTAAAAAATACTGATGATTACTTCACTGCCTTTTTAAGTTCAGAACCTGGCTTGAAGACTGGCACTTTCTTTGCAGGAATCTTAATCTCTTCTCCAGTCTGTGGATTTCTTCCCTTTCTTGCTTTCCTCTTTGCAACTTTGAATGTGCCAAATCCGACGAGTGTCACTGGCTCACCTTTCTTCAATGACTTTTTGATTGCATCAAGCATGGCATCAACAGCAGCTGCTGCTTCTTTCTTTGTGCCAACGACTTCTGCGACAGCTTCAATTAAATCTGCCTTATTCATCTTTTCTCACCTCCTTTCTTTTAAAATTTCTTTTTCATTATTTAACACAGGGTTTAAAATTTGTCAAGAGGAATTTTATTGATATAAAAGGATTTCATAAATTTTTAAATTTATGTTGACTGATGCTGTAATTTCCATAAATTATAATAAAGTCCCTTCTTATCTATAAGCTGGCTGTGAGTTCCTTCTTCAACGATACTGCCTTCTTTTAAAACAATTATTTTATCCACATTTCTCAGTGTTGATAGTCTATGAGCAATGATAAAGACAGTTCTTCCTTCCATAGCTTTTTCAATGGCAAGCTGGAGCATCCTTTCAGAATTGCTATCAAGGGAAGAGGTTGCCTCATCAAGTATAAGGATTGGAGGGTTTTTATAAATAGCCCTTGCTACAGTTATAAGTTGCTTTTGCCCTCCTGATAGGTTAAATCCCCTTTCTCCAATTATAGTTTCATACTTTTCAGGGAGTGATTCTATGAAATCAGAAATACCACATATTTTTGCCACCTTTTCAATCTTTTCTTTATCCTCATTTTCCCCAAAACATATATTCCTGTTTACTGTATCGCAGAATAGAATAGGTTCCTGTGTTACAAGTCCTATCTTTTCTCTGAGGGAATGTAAAGTGAAATTTTTAATATTTTCTCCATCAATTCTTATTTCTCCTTCGGTTGGGTCATAAAACCTTAAAAGGAGCCCTATAAGTGTTGTCTTTCCAACACCTGTTGGCCCCACTATCCCTATTTTTTCCCCTTTCTTCACAGTGAAAGATATATTTTTCAGTATTTCCCTTTCACCATATGAAAAACTCACATTTACAAATTCAATCCTGTCTCTGAATTCACTGAGGACTTTCTTACCTTCATCTTTCACTTTACTTTCCTCTTCCAGAATTGAGAAAATCCTTGGGAGCGCTGAACTCGCCTGTTTTATTTCAGTATATGAAGAGCCGATTGTTTTCAGAGGACTTATAAGAGAGAAAAGACCTGTAAGGAAAAGTGCAAAAAATCCAGGTGTTATTTCTCCTTCTATTATTTTTGTTGCTCCATAATATATAATTCCGCTTGCTCCAATTGTTGCAATTATTTCTGTAAATGGTGGTATGGCGATTGTTCTTTTTAATATTGATACGATTGTTCTGAAGATATTCTCATTTTCCCTTTTGAATTTTTCAAGTATAACTTTCTCCTGATTGTATGCCTTTATTATCTTATGTCCATAAATCGTCTCATTAATTGTATTACCAAGATTTCCATATTCTTTCTGTACATTTTCTCTCAATTTCCTCAATTTCTTTGTTATTCTGAAAATTGGATATAGTAAAATTGGGAATATCATAAAAGACAGAATTGCCATTTTCCAGTCAATAATTACAACAATTGATAGATAAACGATTGCTTCTGAAAGTTTGAAGAAAAACTTTGGAAAGCCATCTGTGATTGCACGTCTTAAAACACCAACATCGTAAATTATTCTTGTGGTCAATTCTCCTGTCCTTTTTTTTGAAAGAAAATCAACAGAAGAAAGCACAATCTTTGAGTATATTTTTTCTCTCAAATCAGTTAAGATTCTTTCACCGAATATTCTGAGGAGTATATTCTGGATGTAAAAGAAGAGATTTTTGAGCAATACAACAGTTATTATGAAAAAGATTAAATATTTCAAAAGAAGAATTGGTGGAGCATTATTTAGAAAGGATTTAAGTGGCTCAAGAATATTTTTTAAAAATGAAGGTAAATTCTCAGGAAATAAAATTTTTTTATGTGAGAATATTCTATCAATAAGAGGGACTATTGTGGACAAAGAAATTCCAGATGTTAAAATACTCCCAACCATAAAAAACATACCACCAACAAATAAAATCCACCTTATTCTTACATATCTATTTAATTTCAAATATTCCTTAAACATTCTTTCACCAAAAACAGCGATATTCTTTCACTGACATCTTTTTCTTTTAAAATTTCTTTCAGTTTTTCAAAATATTCCATCTGCTGGTTGAATATCTTTTTTTTCTCAAGCAGTCCTTCTATTTTATCAATTACCTCTTTATATGGAATTTTCTGGACAAATTCAGGGACAATTTCCCTTTTAAAGATTATATTTACAGGGCTTATGAATTTTAATTTCACTATAGATTTTGCTATCAGATAATTTAAAGGTGAAGTCTTATAAAACACAATGAATGGCTTTTTCAAAAGAGCAATTTCAAGATTTACAGTCCCGGAAGCAGATAGTATTAAATCTGAGGATTTGATAAATGGATATATTGATTTTTCCCAGATAGGATAAGATACTTTAAATCTCCTCATAATTCTTTTCTCAATTTTTGAAATCTCACCATTTACTGCTGAAAATACAGCCTGTATATTGTGTTTTTTCTTCAAAATCTCTATGATTCTGATAAAAACCGGTAAAAGATACTCAACTTCTTCCTTTCTGCTTCCTGGCAATATACCTATAACAGGGATATTATCTTTTATCTCTATCTCATTCAGAATTTCTTCTTTTCTACAATCAAAATCTATAATATCTGTAACTGGATGACCGAAGAAATAACAAGGGATATTCTCTTTTCTGTATATGTCAACTTCAAATGGGAATATGGGGATAACACCTTTTGTGAATCTTAAAATTTTTATTCTTGAATAATTGTGAGCCCATATCTTTGGTGGGATATAATAAAATGAAGGTATATCTTTCCCGATTGCCTTAAGAATTTTTAGATTGAATCCTGGATTATCAATAAAAATTATCAGATCAGGTTTAATCTTTCTTATCTTTTTTAAAATACTTTTATAACAGAACCAGTATCTTCTGATATCCTTTAAAATACCCAAGTATCCCATTTTTCCAAATGGGATTCTTTCAAGAATCTCCACACCCGAAGATTCCATTTTCTTCCCACCGGTTCCATAAATTTCTATCTTTCTGTCTATCTTCTTTAAATTCTCAGCAAGAAAAGCCCCGTAATTGTCTCCGGAGACCTCTCCTGCAAGTATTACAATTTTCATTTATAACTTCCCTCCCCTTATAATTCCAATAATAAAACATATACCCAAAATCACAGATATTAAGAAAGTGAAAATTCCAAATGCAGGAAGTCCCATTATTAAAGGCCCTTTCCCTGATATTATTATAAGAGAAGAGGAAACAAGTAAAGCAGATACTACAAGAGCAAAAGAGATTCTATTTGTTGACTTATTTATTGTGGAGGTGAGATTTTCCAATCTTTTATCCAGAAAAACAAAATTTGAATAACCTTTTTTAAAATATTCAAAAATTGTATTGAATGTTTTTGGGGCACTCTTTAAGAAAAGATATATATTTGAAATCCCTCTTTTAAATCCATCAATGAGATAAGAAATTTTACTTTCTTCAATAAATGGCCTTATTTTCTTTTCAAGATTAAATTCAGGGTCAATAATCAATCCTGTTTTTTCAAGGTCAATGAGAGTTTTTGCAACAATTGAAAAATCAGCAGGGATTTTAACTTTAAATTTCCTTATTCTCTCATATATTTCCTCTATAATTTTTCCTATCCTTCCATCTTCATAAAAAATTTCTGAAATTTCCCTTTTAATTGCATCCTTATCTTTTTCTTCCTTAATTTCAATATTCTTTAAAATTTTGTCCGGATCGGTTTCAAGAAATCCCTCAAGAAGTGAAATAATCTTTCTTTTCCTTTCCTCACAAATTTCTTCAGCAATTCCAAAATCAAGATATGATATTTTCCCATCAGGAAGGATAATTATATTTGCTGGGTTGCAGTGGAAAAATCCATCTGTAAATATTTGTTTCAAAGTTATATCTGCCAATTTTTCTGCAATTTCCTTTCTGCTAAGACCAGTTTTTTCAATCTCATCAATTTTTATCCCTTCAAAATATCCATATACAAGGATATTCTCATTTGTAAATTCTTTAAAAACATCCGGTATATATAAATCACCATCTTCAAAATTTCTGCTAAATTTTTCCATATTTCTCAATTCCATCCTCAAGTCAAATTCCCTCTTTATACTTTTTTCAAATTCCTCAACAATTCTTAAAGGCTGATAAATCTCCTGTTTTAAAGATTCTTCAATAAACCTTGCAATATCATAAAGGGTTTGAATATCGGTGGAAATTGTCTTTTCAATTTCCGGTCTTTTTACCTTCACAACCACTTCTTTTCCATTTTTAAGTTTTGCTTTATGTTTCTGATAGATTAGGCAGGAGTAAATTGGTTTTTCTTCAAAATACAAGAATAAATCTTCCAAATCCTTTCCAGATGCCTTTCTTATAACTTCCTTTATCTCCTTTCCATCCAGAGGTTCTGCTTCATCCTTTAATTTTTCAAATTCTTCAATAAATTTGAACGGGATAATATCAGGTCTTCTGCTTAACATCTGCCCCATCTTTATAAATGCTGGTCCAAGTTCTTCCATCATTGACCTCAATCTTAAAGGGATAGAATCATAATTTTCTATTCTCAAAGGTCTTTTAAGGGACCTTTTAAATTTCCTTCTTTCAAGGAAAATACCAAATCCATACTTTTTAACAATACTCCTTATTTCTTTATATCTTTTTAATTTTTCAGCGGGTATCATTGGTTTAGTGTCTGAAATGCCTCATACCTGTGAATACCATTGAGATTCCATATTTATTGCAAGTTTCAATTACCTCTTTATCTTTTAAAGAACCGCCTGGCTGGATGATAGCTGTTATTCCATAATCTTTTGCTATTTCAATACTGTCAGGGAAGGGGAAGAAAGCATCTGAGGCCATAACAACAGGTTTAATATCCTCTTTAAAGTTATCTTTCATTTTCATTACTGCGATTCTTACAGAATCATATCTTGACATCTGTCCTGCCCCTATTCCGAGAGTGTGGTTTTTTGTCCCTATTACAATTGCATTTGATTTAACAAATTTACACACTTTCCAGTTGAATTTCAATGCTTCAATCTCATCTTTTGATGGCTTTTTCTCTGTTACAACTTCAAATTTTTCAAATTCTTTATCATCAGGTGTTTGGACTAAAAATCCATCGTTTAAACTTTTAAAATCATATTTAAAGGTTGGTTTTTCAGGGGCTTTTATAACTCTCAGATTTTCCTTTTTCCTGAATATCTCAATTGCTTTTTTTGAATAATCAGGTGCAATAATTACTTCATAAAACCTTTTAATAATTTCCTCTGCAACTTCTTCATCAACGGTTCTGTTGAATCCCAAAATGCCACCGAATGCACTCATCGGGTCTGTCTTTAATGCCAATCTGTAAGCATTCAAAATATCATCAGAGGTTGCCACTCCACATGGATTTGTATGTTTTGTTATAACACAGCATGGTTTTTCAAACTGGTTTACAAGAATATATGTTGATTCAGCATCAATTAAATTGTTGAAAGATAATTCCTTTCCCTGTATTTTTTCCCTCAAAAATTTTTTATTATGGAATCTGTAAAATGCGCTTTGTTGGTGGGGATTTTCACCATATCTTAAATCATTAACCTTTATGAGTTTTAAATACATCTGTTCTGGCATCTTCTCCATTTTAACCTTTTCTTCAAAATAAGAGCAGATTAATGAATCATAGAAGGATGTCAGTTTGAAAGCTTCATATGCACATTTTTTTGAAAATTCCAGACTCACCTTCCCATTATTCCTCTCCATCTCCTCTTCAAGTTCTCCATACATTTCAGGTTTCACTATTACAACAACATACTTATAATTTTTTGCGCCAGCCCTTACCATTGATGGCCCACCAATATCAATATTTTCAATTATCTCCTCCTCACCAACATT
>QNCF01000066.1 GCA_003644395.1 Candidatus Omnitrophota bacterium | reverse complement strand
CATCAATTACACAGACAACCAGATCCGGTCTTTCTTTAATTAAAAAATCGCGTGCTATCCTTTCATCAATTGAATACACGCTGAGGCTGTAAGTTCCTGGTAAATCCACAACTTCTATTTTTTCACCTTCATGGATAAAATATCCCTGTTTCTTTTCAACTGTAGTTCCAGGCCAGTTACCAATCTTTTCCCTTGTTCCACATAAAAGATTGAATACTGTTGTCTTTCCTGAGTTTGGATTCCCTGCCAAAGCAATTTTATAACCCATTTTTTCTCCTATTTTAAAACCTCAACAATTATCTTTTCTGCCTCCTCCTTTCTCAGACTTATATGAGTATTTTTTATCAATACATCTATAGGAGAGCCCAGAGGAGCGATTTTTTCTATTTTAACTATTTCATCTTTTACAAATCCCATGCTCAAAAGTTTACTCTTCAAAACACCTGTATCTGCTATTTTCAGTATTTTCCCTTTCTCCCCAACTTTTAAATCACTTAATTTAACCATTTTATTTGCGGAGTTTTTTTCAAGAAACTTTGCTTTACATTCAGGAGGTCTTTTTTCATGTTTGACAAAATAGTAAAAATTATTCAACCATTCAGGTATTCCCTGTGGGCATGTCTCAATGAAATCTATAAATTTGATAATTCTTTCAAGAGTCTCCTTACTCAAATAATGCTCAATCTTGCATGCATCATTTTCAGCGATTTTCTCATCTACACCGAGAATCTGATGAAGAAATTTTTTAAGCATTAGATGTTTTTCATAAAGGGCTTTTGCTTTATTTATACCTTCAGAAGTCAACTCAATATATCCGTAATGCTCATGGACTATTAAATTTTTCTCTTTGAGTTTCTTTAAAACTTCAACAACTGAAGGGGCTTTAACCTTCAAATATCTGGCGACATCCTTAACCCTCACTATTTTCTTTCTCTGCTTAATCACAAAAATACTTTCAAGATAATCTTCTAAAGAAGGGCTTATTGCTGAAGCATTTTTTTCCATTTTTCTCCTCCATTAGAATAATTTAATTATATTAGGTATGCCTAACTTTGTCAAGAATTTTTGAACTCAAAAATATAAAGTGGTAATATGTGTGTAAAAATGATGAAAGAAAATGGAAGAAAAGGTTAATGCTCATATTTATTTGCTTAAACCTGAAATTGAGAAATTAATTGAGAAGAAAGAATGGAAGGCAATAAAAGAGGCAATTTCTATACTCCATCCTTCTGATATTGCTGACCTTTTGAGAGAATTTGATGTTAAATACTCTGTAATCCTTCTAAGACTATTACCATCCCATCTTCAATCAGAGGTATTTTCAGAACTTGATAGTGAACATCAGCTCCAGATTCTTAACAATCTTACTGCCGAGGATGTGAAATCTATCATTACTGAACTCCATCCTGATGACCGTACAGAGTTATTTGAAGACCTTCCTCCAAAACTGACAAGGAGACTTCTGAATATTCTTCCTCCAGAGCAGAGAAAAGAGGCGCTCCAGCTTCTTGGTTATCCTGAAAACAGTGTTGGTAGATTGATGACTCCGGATTATGTTGCTCTTAAGAAAAACTGGACTGTGGAGAAAGCAATTGAGCATATTAAGGAATATGGAAAAGATGCAGAGACAATTGATATGTTGTATGTTGTGGATGAGAAATGGCACCTTATAGATGAAATTCCAATAAGGAGGTTGATTTTAGCAGAAAAAAATCAGACAGTTGAATCCCTTATGGATTACCAGTTTGTCTCTATAAATGTCAATGCAGACCAGGAAGAGGCTATTAAACTTTTTGAAAAATATAATCTTGTTGCTTTGCCCGTTACTGATTCTGAAGGTCATCTTTTAGGGATAGTTACAGTAGATGATATTATAGATGCTATTCGGGAAGAGCAGACAGAAGATTTCACAAGATTTTCTGCTATCAAAACAAGAACGGTGGACCTTGAACTCTTCACAAGATTGAGAGAGATTCCTTTCTCCAAGATGTTTAAGGCGAGGATTACCTGGTTATTCTTTTTGTTAATTATGGATTTAATTGTAGGCAACATTATTCAGGGATTCCAGAAAACAATAGCAAAGTATGTGGTACTTGTCAGTTTCTTGCCTGTTCTTATAGATACAGCAGGAAATGCCGGTTCTCAGGCTGCAACTCTTGTAATAAGAGCCCTTGCTTTAAGAACTGTGAAATTGAGAGACTGGGCTTTTCTTTTGGGAAGAGAATTACTTGTCGCAGGCGCTCTGGGACTGGTGATGGGGGCGGGAATTTCAGTAATGGGAATTTTAAGAGGGAAAAGTATAGTTATTGTGGAAATTGTTGTTTTGTCAATGATAGTAAATGTTATAATTGGTAGTATGATAGGTGTTCTATTACCTTTTATATTCACCAGATTTAAAAAAGACCCTGCTACTGCAAGTACACCGCTTATAACCACGCTTGCTGATATATTCGGGACAGCGATTTACCTTTTTATTGCTTCTTTGATGTTGAAATAATATAATATTCACCTATGGGGATAGAAGTAAGATATGTTGATTTATGTAAAGTATGCGGGAAAGATTTAACAGATGAGGAGATAGAATTATCTTTTTGTAAAAGAGCCCGCAAACCATTATCATTTGAACCATTAGATTCTCTGCTTGATGAATTTAAAGATTTTTTTGAAAAAAGCGTAGGATACCCGCCGAGAGGAATCCAGGTTCTCTGGGCAAGAAGACTTTTAAGGAAAGAAAGTTTTACTGCTGTAGCTCCAACAGGTATTGGAAAGACAACATTTGGTATAATCGCATCCATTTTCTTAGCAAAGAAGGGCAAAAAAAGTTATCTTATCATGCCAACATCACTTCTGGTCCAGCAGGCAAGGCAATTGATTGAAAAATTCTGCATTAAAGTTGGAATAGATTGCAGTTTCAATTCAACAGATGGTGCTGTAAATATTGGATATTATCATGGAGGGGTTAAGGGTGAAGAGAAAGAATTATTTATTCAACTGGTTTCTGAAGAGAAATTCCATATACTGATAACAACCACACAATTTTTAAGTAAAAATTTTGCCACTCTTTTAAAAGGGAAGAGTTTTGAGTTCATATTTGTTGATGATGTTGATGCAATTTTAAAAGCATCTAAAAATGTTGAAAGAATATTGAATTTACTCGGATTTGAAGAAACAGAGGATGGCTGGAAAGGAGAGGCTAAGGGAACATTGATGGTATCAACTGCAACAGCCAAGAAGGGAAAGAAAGCGCTTCTATTCAAAAATTTACTCGGTTTTGATATAGGGAGCGCCTTTTATACAGCAAGGAATATAACTGATATAGCAATAAAATCAAAAGATTTGAATACCATAAAGAAAATTTTAAGACTTATGGGTAAAGGAGGAATAATTTATACCCCGAGTACAGAAGAAGCCCAGGAAGTTTATGAATCTCTTAAAGGAGAATTTAAAATAGGAATTGTAACTGCAAAGACAAAGAAAGATTATGAGAGTTTTAAAGATGGAAAACTTGATTACCTTGTTGGGACTGCTTATTATTATGGAACACTTGTGAGAGGGCTTGACCTCCCTTTACGGATTAGGTTCTGCATATTTTTTGGAGCCCCTGTTCTGAAAGTAAATATTGGTGACCTTTCAAAAGTCAGTGTAAATTTGATAAAGATATTGGCTTTTGTGTTGAGAGAAGAGGAGGAGATTAAGCCATTTTTACCATTCATAAATAATATTGAAAGGAAGAAGGGTAAACTTGAAGGTTTAATTAAGGCAATTCAGAGAATTTTATCCAGAAAAGAAAAAATCCATCTTAAAGATATTGTCCTCAGAGAAAATGAGATAATCTTTCCAGATATCAGAAGTTATATCCAGGGTTCAGGAAGAACATCAAGACTTTTCCCATCTGGACTTACAAAAGGTGCATCTTTTCTGCTTGAAGGAGATGAGGAGATTCTTGAGGCTTTTATTAAAAAGGCGCAGTTTTATGAGATAAATTTCTGCTCCATGGAAGATGTGGATTGGGATAAGTTGAAAGAGGAGATGGAGAGAACAAGGGATTTGCAGAGTATTCAGGAAAGGAAAGAACTGATTGAGCCTCTTCTTTTTGTTGTTGAAAGTCCCACAAAGGCAAAGCAGATAGCAAGATTTTTTGGCTCTCCAAGTATTAAGGTAATAGATGGTGGGGTAATTGTATATGAGGTTCCAACTGCTGAACATGTTCTCTTTATCACTGCAACACTTGGACATATTACAGACCTTATAAGTGATGAGGGATTCCATGGTATAGAGGTAGTTGGAGAGAAAAGGTTCATACCCATTTATTCCTCCATTAAAAGATGTAAAGACTGTTCATATCAATTTACAAATAGAAGGCAGAATTGTCCAAAATGCGGAAGTGATAAAATTGACGATGCAAAAAGCAGGATAGAAGCCTTAAGGAAGCTGGCAAAGGATTGTGGAAATGTGGTTATAGGGACAGACCCTGATTCAGAGGGAGAAAAGATTGCATGGGATATAAAGAATTTACTTTCTGGTTTGGCAAAAATATGGCGTGCCGAATTCCATGAAGTTACAAAAAAAGCGATTAAAGATGCTCTTTCCAATTTAAGAGAGATATCAGAAAGTCTTGTAAAAGCGCAGGTTTTGAGAAGGATAGAGGACAGATGGATAGGTTTTTCACTTACAGAGAAATTATGGGAAAGATTTAATGATTTCAATCTATCTGCAGGAAGAGCACAGACACCTGTTCTGGGATGGATAATAGAAAGGGCTTTGGAAAATAAAGAGAGAAAAAAGATAGCAATTCTTAAGGAATATGACCTTATTTTGGAAAATGTGGAAAAGGAAGATATTGAACTGGAAATTGAATTATTGGAAAGTATTGAAGAAAAAAGGACTCCTCTCCCACCTTATACAACAGATGTTCTGCTCCGTGATGCAAATTTCATTTTGAAATTCTCAACAGTTGAAACTATGAGACTTGCTCAGGATTTATTTGAAAGGGGATTGATAACTTACCACAGAACAGATTCAACAAGAGTGAGTGATGTTGGCCTTGATGTCGCAAGGCAATATCTTAAAGAAGAATTTAAACCAAGAGAATGGGCTCAGGAAGGAGCACATGAATGTATCCGTCCAACGCGTCCACTGGATACCCATACTCTCCAGAGGTATATCCATGAAACCATTCTTCAGGTTGAAGGATTGAATTACAGGCACTTTGCTCTTTACGATTTAATATTCAGAAGATTTATGGCATCCCAGGCATCACCTTATACTGTTAAACTGCACAGATACAGGATAAAATACGATGGAAAAGAGATTAAAGAGGAAAGGATAGTTTCTGCTTCTGGTAAACCTCTTGAACTTTATAAATGGATGGTATGGATTAAACAGCCATTACCAGAGGGAAAAAGAAAAGTTACTGTTGAAATCAGAGAAATACCCAAAGCCAGTTTATACACTCAGTCAGACATAATACAGTTGATGAAGGAGAGAAAAATAGGAAGGCCATCTACTTATTCCACAATACTTGAGAAGTTATTTTTGAGGGAGTATATAAAGGAAAAGAAAAACAGAGTATATCCAACATACAGAGGGAGGATGATTTATTATTATCTTCTTAAAAACTACTTAACATTTGTATCTGAGGAAAGGACAAAAAATCTTGAAATGAAAATGGATGCTGTTGAAAGTGGAAAGGCAGATTTTCTGAATATACTGAGAGAACTTTACCAGGAAGTAAAAAATATTCACTGAAATTTTTTGATTATGAAAAATTTACTTATCCTTCTTTTCATTCTCAGTGTGAATTTCATCCTTGCCAGGGAAAACTTTAATAAAGATAGTTATATTGAAATAGTAAAAAGGGAAAAGATAGGGAAAGAAAAAGCAGGAAAGGAATATACAGTTAATTTGAAATACACTCCTTACCTTGAAAAATACAGAATCTTCTGGCACTCAGGTGAAATTATTTATTTAAAAAATGATATTCAATGGAAGAATAAAGTAAAAATTCCTTCTGAAAAAAGCAGATTGACTTTATGGGGTGAGATTTATCTGGGGAATAAAGGAATACCGTTAAAAGTGGTCGTTTTCTTTCCACATGGATTTTTAAGTAAAGATGGTCTTTTGGCTGAAGGTTACAAAATTTATATTGATAAAGATTATGATGATGTTTTTGAGGAGAAAGAAGGTTATATCTGCAAAAATCCATATAAAGTTATGATTGATAATATAGATGTTTTATACAGAAAAGGAAGAGGAAAGTACAGAATGAGCATCCAGATTCTCAGACAGAAAGGAGGCTATTATACTCTTTCTTACACAAGAAGATGTGGTATGGAGGGAATGTTTTCAATAAATGGCAAGAAATACTCTTTTGTTTTGCTTGATGAAGGGCAGAATGGCCTTTATAATGATTTTGAAAAAGGCTACGGACAGGATAAACTTGTTGTTATACCTTTAAAAGAAGGAATTCTGGATTTTGATGGAATGAAAGCATATCCTGTTGATGGGACAATTTTACTTGATAATAGTTTTTTTAAAATCTCCTATATCTCTGAAGATGGAAGCATTTTGAAACTTAAAAAAGCTGGATATGGTTTAATAGAAGGTTATGTTGAGGATTTGATAAAATCCATTCCGGTTGAAAGAGCAAAAATTGTGATAAAAAGTAAAGCAAAAACATATTTTTTAAGGACAGACAGGAAAGGAAAATTCAGTATCCGATTACCTGAGGGAAATTACAGACTTGCCGTCCTTTCAGATAATTATCTGCCAACTCCTTATTTTGATGTAGAAATTGGGGAGAATGAAAAGATAATTTTCAAAGTTGGACTTTTACCATTAGGAAAGAGAATAAAGAAAAATGAAAATGTATGGTAATGTTAAAAAATCAATTTTAATTTTTTTATTCTTCCATTTTTCTCTATTTGCTGAGATAAAAGAATTAATTTTTAAAAAATTTCCTCTCTGTGATAAAAAGATAGGTATTGTTGGTGTTTTTCCAGCCACAGGTAATTTCTTGAGGTATCTTGGTTACAATTACTCATTTCTGGATAAAGAAAATGATTTTTCCTCGTTGCTTGATGAATACCCTGTTCTTGTTCTTCCCTCAGGTTTACTTTCTCAAGTTGATAAAGAGGGATTTAAAACAGAACTGGAACTTTTTGCTGGAAGGGGAGGGGTTATTTTTGTCTTCTCTCAGGAAAAGGGAGATAATTATAAAGTTTTACCAGGAAATCTGGAAGGGGTTGGTTATCTGGAAGGGCAGAGCAGTTTTAAAAATTCAACGAGAGTATTT
>QNCF01000065.1 GCA_003644395.1 Candidatus Omnitrophota bacterium | reverse complement strand
CCAGATAATCCGAGATTTCTATTATCTTCTCATATATTCCTTCTTCTAATTCTATCCCTTTTTCTTTCATCACTTTTACAAAAACAGCACCTATATCATGAATCTTAGGATATTCTATACATTCCATTTTTAAGATACCCTTTAAAGATAGTTCAACTACTTCCTGGGCTCTTCTTATTACAATATTCCACCATTTTTCATTATAAGCATTTAACAATTGTTTATAATGTCTCTGAGCATCTTTGAGTAAATTTTCTCCACTTTTAAAATTTTTCATCTTTTTCTCTTGTTTTTAAACTATACAGAGAACTATAAAAATAGTCAAGATTATTGTGTGAGGTTAAATCTTTCTTACTCAATTTAATCCGAGGCTAAACCTCTTTATTTGGAAGTAATGTTTATGCTTTAGATGAAGTTCGTCATTAAAATCATAAAGATACCGAAAGGTTATTTGGAATTTTACTTATTGAGATAGACTTCTTTTATAAGTTCCCTTGCCCTTTTGGATAATAAGAATTTTTCTATTTTTACAGAAACATCAATTGGCATCTTTGAAAGAAGATGGTAAGGTCCAACTTTTTTCATTTCTTCCACAAATTCTTTCTTTTTAATATTAAATTCTATATCGGGAAGGCTTCTGACTTTCTCAAAAATTGAAATAATCCTTTCTTTTTCTTTTTCAGTATCAAGCATATATCCCTTTGGAAGGTGACGCTTAACCATTTCAATCCATCTTTCTGCAATCTCTTCTTTTTTCCTGTTGTATACTGAGAGTGGCATTTTCTTTATTCTTTCCAGAAATTTCCCAATCCATTTTGTATTATCAGCCTGTCCAACTTTTGAACTTGCTGGAGGTATCATGCATGGTTTATATTCCTGAAGAGCATAAATCTGGTGTGGATAAAGTTTTTCTTTAACTTGAGAGGCAATTTTTTCAATTTCTTTATTGTATTCATATTTCAATCTTTTAAGTTTATGCTCAACTCTGGGGACTTCTCTCTTCAATCTTCTTGGTATCTCACCATTATTTTTAATAAGGAAATTTCTCAATTCTTCAAATACTTTCCCTTCATTCTCATAAATCTCTGAAATTTTCTTCTTGTATTCTTCTTTTATTTTCTCTGCTTCCTTTGATTTTTCAACAATAAATTCTGCCTGGGATTTATCAAGTTCAAGCCCTTTTATTAAATTCAAAATCCTTATATCTTCAATAATTTCTTCAATCTCTTTTGAATGCAATTCCTGGCAGAATAGAAATTTTGAAATACCGCATATTAAAAGGAGAAGCAGTATCTTTTTCATTTTTCCCTCCTTTACTTTTTAGACATCCCATTTAATTAAATAGTTTACTTGAAATTTTCTCACAAATGGGTTATTTTAAAAAGGGGGATAAAAATGAAAAAGGTATTTTTAATATTATTTATTTTCCTCTTTTCCCTCACCTCCTGCAGCAAGAAAAAAGAGAAATCTGAAGAATTAACACCTTTAAATGCTCCTGCCAAGTATGGAGAGACTCTTGGTCGTGCTTTGAAGAAAGCCGAAGGATTGAAAGAAGTCATTTATCTTAGAAATAAGATAAATACATTCCAGATAGAGGAGGGAAGATACCCGAATTCACTGGAAGAGCTTGTTGAGAAAGGGTATATAGATGAAATTCCCAGACCTCCAAAGGGAATGGAATTTGTTTATGACCCGAAAACTGGAAGTTTAGAGGTAAGATGAATTTGTGGAAAATAGAAGTTCCTCTTGATGAAGACCCTTTTAAAGTCGCTGAAAATGTTAATGTTTTTGTTGTGGAATATAAAGATGGGCTGATTCTTATAGATACAGGGCCAGACACTGAAATTGCAAGATGTAAAATAGAAAATTTTTTAAAAGAAAAAGGTTTTTCATTTTCAGATATTAAAAAAATTTTCCTTACACATCAGCACTCTGACCATTCAGGAAATTTAAATTTATTCTCAGAAATCACAAAAGCAGATGTTTTTATTCCGGAAGGGCTTGAGTTCATTTTTGAAAATCCTTTAAAGGTGATGGAGAAAAAGGAAAAGAAATTTTATTATGATTCTTTAAAAGAGGGTTTTACCGAAGAAGAAGCAAAAAAAGTCTCCTCATATTTTTCGTATCTTAAAGAGAGATTTTCCCCTGTAAAAAATATAGTTCCTGTTTCCAATAACCAGACTATTTCTTTTGGTGAATGTGAATTTAAATTCCTTGTTTTACCAGGACATTCACTATCTTCCCTCTGCATTTTTGATATCAAAAATAAAATACTTTTTTCAGGGGATGTATTTGTAAAAGACGGGTTTCTTTCAGGTTATTATTTTTCAGACCTTGAAAGGGAAGATAGAGAAAAAAGCATATTTTTTCTTCTTTCTTCAATTGTGAGATTGATGGAATTAAAACCGAAAAAGATTTTGCCTGGTCATGGTTCTGAGATATCAGATTTTGAAAATGTTTACAGGTTAAATTTGAGACTTTTGAACTTCCATAAAAACAAAATACTGAAATTGCTGAAAGAAAGACCATATTCTCCTGCAGAACTCTTTAAAATTTTATTTCCACAATTCAAACCGCACCAGGTAGTTATGACTTTCGGATTGGTTTTACAGATTATTGATTTTCTTGAAGAAGAGGGAAAAGTGGTGATAAAGGAGAAAGATGGTAAAATTTTCTGTAAATTAAAAGGGGGTTAATATGGATTTTTACCAGGTTATAGAGACAAGAAGAAGTGTGAGGAGTTATAAACCAGACCCTGTCCCAGAAGAAGTGCTGAAAAAGGTTTTAAATGCAGCAAGGATTGCTCCAAGCGGAAGTAATCGTCAGCCATGGAAATTTATAATCATAAAGGATGAGGAAAGGAAAAAGAAGATGGTTGAATTGTGTGAAGGGCAGAGTTTTGTTGCAGAAGCACCTGTTTTAATTGTAGCCTGTGGAAGGAATATCCATTACAATAGAGGTGGATGGATGGGAGATTACAGTATGATAGTTGATGTTGCGATTGCTGTTGACCATTTAACATTGGCAGCAAGAGCAGAAGGGCTTGGAACATGCTGGATAGGTTCTTTTGATAATGAAGGGATAAAGAAATTTCTTGGTATTCCAGAAGATGTAAATGTTGTTGCTTTAACTCCACTTGGTTATCCAAAAAATCCTGATGTTTTTAAACCAACTTCTGACAGAAAAGAATTGGAAGAGATAATCTGTTATGAAGAGTGGAAGGATTGAAATTGAATAACAATGGGACTTGAATCTGGCTATTTCCTTGGATTGAAACTTGCTTTCCTTTTAATAATTGCTGGAATAGAGGCATATTTTTTGATATTTGATAAATACATTGAAGGAGAAATTCATATTTTCCACCTTCCTATTTTAATAGGGACATTCATTTTCTCTCTTTTTCTTATAATCACAAAAATCTCATTCTTTTCCATATTTCCCCTCCCGATATGTTATCTGATCATCAGGTTTTGTGAGAAATTCTGCGAAAGGGGAATTGAAAAGAAACTTGAGGATGAAAAATTGAAAAGATTGATAAATATGGTTAAGGGAGACCCTTATAATTATGAACTGAATGTGAGAATTGGGGATATTTATTTTGAGAAGAAATATTACACAGAGGCTCTTAAATATTACAGAAATGCAGAGAAAATTAATCCAACTCCAGAAATCAATCACAAGATAAAAATAGCTGAAAGAGAGGAGAAAATTGAAAAAGGCGAGATATGGATATGTCCTGAATGCAGTGTTGAAAACATGAGAGAGGATGAAATATGTAAGAATTGTGGATATATAAGAGACACCATCAAATCAATAAAAGAGGATGTGAAAAAGCATAAAGAATGGATTAAAAAGAATCTATTTTTTGTAATTTTTATCCCTTTCATAATAACCCTCATTTTATCATTGATAAAAACTGCCTCCCAGACTTTCTTCTTTTATCTTTCTTTTTTCATTTCAATTTTTGTAATTTATTTCCTTTTGAGAAAATTTTACTCATGGTAAATCTAATATTGAAAAATTTATTACAAGGCAGTATTATATTTTATTAAGTCGGGGCGTAGCGCAGCCTGGTTAAGCGCGCTTGGTTTGGGACCAAGAGGTCCTCGGTTCAAATCCGAGCGCCCCGACTTTTTAAATATTTATGGAAAAATGATGAACAAATTTTTACCATCTTTTTTTTCTCTTTTTATAACGCTTGATGTAATAGGGAATATCCCATTTTTTATAGTCTTTACACAGAGTTTTGATTCAAAAAAGAGAAGAAGAATTATTACAATTACTCTAATTACAACTTTCATATCCAGCATCGTTTTTATTTATGTGGGAGAAGTAATTTTCAAATGGTTAAGGATATCTCTTGGAGATTTTTTGATTGCAAGTGGGGTAATTCTTATTGTCTTTTCTATCGTTGAATTTCTTGGGGTTTCAAGATTTGAGGAGAAAAGTGAAGAGGATATAGCAATTGTCCCTCTTGCAATTCCACTTTTTGCAGGCCCTGCTTTCCTTACAACAGTTTTAATTTCAAAGGCTCTTTACGGGTATCCCATAACATTTTTATCACTCATTTTAAATATTTTTCTCGCCTGGATAATATTGAATCTCTGTGAAAGGATTGTTGAATTTTTTGGTAAATCAGCAGTTAAAGCAATAGCAAAGATAATGTCCCTTTTTCTTGCAGGACTTGGAATAAATTTCATTAAAATGGGAATTATAGAAATTTTAAAGGAGTTTAAAAAAATTATTTAAACAGGATGGAGAACCAGAGTGGGATTGTAAAAAGAGAAAATATATGTGTAATAAGAACACTTGAAGCGGCAAATTCCACATCTTCTTTATAAACCTCACTTAAAATTATACTTGTAACCGCACATGGCATTACACATACAACAAACAGTATTTTCTTTATGGAAATGTTGAATGGCAGATGGGAGATTAAAAGTATAGAAAGATATGGGACTAAAATTAAACGGATAATGAGAAGATAGAGTTGTTTTAAAGAGAATATATTTTTTATTCTCAATTCAGCCATTTTACTTCCAGCAACGAATAATGCAAGTGGTATTGTTCCTTTTCCAACAATATCAAATATTGAAATAAATGTTTTTCCTATTTCTGAAAATGTATCTGGGAAATGTATTTTTAAAGAATCTCTCAAAGTAATTATAAGGATGGAAAAGATTATTGATAAAAGAGGTGGGGTAATAAGATTTTTAAAATTCCTTTTTGTCAATTTATTCCCTGTAAGTGCAAGTATTCCAATACTCCACATTGATATTTCAGAACCAAGAGTTGAAAAGAGCAATTTTGAAAGCCCCTTTTCTCCCCAGTACATCAGGACTATTGGCATCGGGAGGAAAGAGTAATTATTTATCGTTGACTGGAAATGGAAGACATTTTCCTCCTCTTTTGAAGAAAAGGAAATGAAATTTTTAAGAATAAGCCCTGTTAAATAACCTGTTAGCATAATAAGAAATGTTCCTGCAGGTAAGGTAAAGTTTTTTAATAATTTATCAAGTGAGAAATTTTTTAAAAGCGAGGATAGGATTAATGAAGGGTAAAAAAAATTAACAACAATCTTTGATGCCTGGGATGTGGAATGGCTATCCAGTATATTTAATCTTCTTGCAAATACCCCAAGAAGGATAATGAAAAATATCCCGAATATCTGGATGAATAACTTGAAAAACATTTATACCCTTATGTAATAATCCCTTCTTCACTCAGGAATATCCCCCTTAATTTCATCTCAAGGCTATGTGGATTCTCTGCATATTTTAAAGCAGTTTCCTTTGTTATCAATCCTTTATTCACAAGTTCAAGAAGAGAATCTTCAAAATCCTGCATCCCTTCCTCTTTTCCCATTTTTATCGCCTTCTGGATTTTTTCGTCCTGCCCCTCTTCTATTAATCTTGCTATTGATGAGTTGACAAACATTATTTCGCATGCAGGGACAAGTTTTATTTCTTCCTTGCATGAAGGTATGAGCATCTGGGAAACAACTGCTTTAAGATGCAAACTCAGTATTTTCCTTAACTGTTGATGTTCATTTGGAGGGAAAAAGTTTAGCAATCTCTCTATGGTCTGTGTGGCATTTGCACTGTGTAATGTTCCAAATACAAGGTGACCTGTTTCTGATGCCTGTATTCCAAATTCAACACTTTCTCTGTCCCTTATCTCTCCAATAAGTATCACATCAGGGTCCTGTCTTACAGCATATTTTAATGCTTCCTTAAATGATGGGACATCTATTCCAACCTCCCTCTGAGTAATAATTGCCTTCTCATTTTTGAATAAATATTCAATGGGGTCTTCAATACAGAGAATATGGCAACTCCTCTTTTTATTTATGTCATTTATCAATGCAGCAAGAGTTGTTGATTTTCCACAACCTGTTGGCCCTGTTACAAGTACAAGTCCATTCAGAAATTCTGTGATTTTTAAAATAGATGGGGGAAGATTCAATTGAGAAAATTCAGGTATTTTACTTAAAATCCTTCTTGCAACAAGGGAAATTGAACCTCTCTGAAGGAATACACTCACACGGAATCTTCCAACTTTTGGAATTCCAATACTTGTATCCACAGTCCCCCTTTCTTCAAATATTTTAATTTCCTTTTCCTTCAGTAATTTATATATCTCCTCCTTCAATTCCTCCTCTGTAATTTTCCCATATTCTTCTAATTTAACAAGGTTTCCCTTTATTCTGAAAGCTGGAGGAGAACCACATTGTAAATGGATATCAGAGGCGTCCTTTTCCTCCATAAGTTTAAATAGATTTAATAATGAAATCATTTTGAATTTTTTAAAATTAAATATTATAATAATCCCTGTGAAGATAATTATAGTATATTTCTCCCTTACAGGCAATACAATGAAACTTTCTCAACTGATAGGTGATTTTCTTTCAAAAAAAGGCCATGATGTAACATACTTTTCTCTCCCGGTGGATAAAAGTAAGAGTTTTTTAAGGAATGTTTTTGATTCATTCTTCAATAGAAAATTAGAATTTGATATTCCAGATATTTCTCAATATCATACTTTATTTCTCGGCTGTCCTGTCTGGGCTTTTAATATAGTTCCTGCAATGGAAAGTTTTATTGAGAAAGCGGATTTTTCAAACAAAGATGTATTTCTTTTTATAACATATGGGAGTGGAGCAGGAAAACATAGAGCTATGAGAAGGTTTATAAATCTGGTAAGGGGAAAAGGAGGGAATGTAAAGGATTATTTTTTAATTAAAGGGAAAGATATTGAAAAAGGGTTTGAGAAAATTAAGGGAAAACTTGAAAGAATAAATACTTGACTTTAT
>QNCF01000064.1 GCA_003644395.1 Candidatus Omnitrophota bacterium | reverse complement strand
TTAAAACTCCTGCTTATGAAACTGTGATTGAGACAAAAAAGTTTGTTGAAAGATTGCAGAAAGAAGGACTTATAGCGAGGTTGATGGAGGAAAAAGAACTTGTTGATGATTTGAAAAAGCAGATATCTTTATTAAAGGAGACAACAGAGAAAGTGAAAGATTCAGCAGAGAGATTCAATATATTGTGTTCAAATATTAATGATGTGGTGATGAAATTGAAGGAAAGCCAGGGTACTTTGTGGAAACTTTTAATGAGTGATGAAATATACAATGAGGTTGTTGATTTTATAAAGGATATAAAGCAACATCCATGGAAACTTTTTATTAAAAGATGAAAGAAAAAATAATTTATGTGTGTGGAGAATGTGGATATGAATCTTCAAAATGGCTTGGAAGATGTCCAAACTGTGGTAAATGGAATACTTTTGTTGAAGAAGTTTATGGGAAGAAAAAATATATTGAGAAAAATATTGAACCTGTAAAAATAAGTGAAATAAAAATACCGCAGATAACAAGAATAAAAAGTGGAATATCAGAATTTGATAGAGTTGTTGGAGATGGAATTGTTGGGGGAAGTCTTATATTGATTGCAGGGGAGCCTGGCGTTGGAAAGTCCACATTGCTCCTTTCTGTTGGTGCAAAGATATCTCAGAATGGAAAGACTGTCCTTTATGTAAGTGGTGAAGAGTCTTTTACTCAAACAAAGATGAGGGCAGAAAGACTTTCTCTTTCCTCAGAAAACCTTTATATTCTTTCAACAACTCAACTTCCGGTAATAAAAGAATCAATAAATAAAATAAAACCAGAAATTGTTATAATAGATTCAATACAGGCAATTTACGACCCTGAAATCCCAACCACTCCAGGGACTGTCACACAGATAAGGGAAAATGCAAATTTCTTTATGAATTTTTCAAAAAATACAAATACAGCTGTTTTCCTTGTTGGACATATTACAAAAGAGGGAGCAATAGCAGGCCCAAAAATTCTTGAGCATATAGTTGATGTTGTACTTTATTTTGAGGGGGAGCCTCGTTCAAACTTGAGAATTTTAAGGGCTATAAAGAATAGATTTGGTTCAACAATGGAGATAGGTGTATTTTCAATGGAAGAAGATGGGCTCAAAGAGATTCCAGATGCAGGTGCATTATTTTTAAAAGATTACAATAAAAATCTTCCTGGACAGACAATCTTTCCTGCTCAGCAGGGAACAAGGACAATTCTTGTGGAGATCCAGGCACTTGTCTCCCCAACATATTATGGAATACCGAAAAGGTCTGTAATAGGTCTTGAGTATAATAGGGTCTCTCTTATCCTTGCAGTCCTTGAGAAAAAATTGCATTTTAATTTTGGAACACATGATGTATATGTTAATGCTGGAGGAGGTATAAAGATTGATGAACCAGCAAGTGATTTACCTGTTTCAATTGCATGTGTTTCATCCCTCAAAGATATCCCACCTTTACCTGAAAGTGTATTTATCGGTGAGATAAGTCTCACTGGAGAGATAAGACCTGTGAAATTGATAAATAAAAGACTGAAGGAAGCAGAAAGGCTTGGATTTAAAAGGGCAATAATTCCAGAGGTGAATTATGAAGAAGTTAAAAAATCATCCCTCCAGATATTCCCTGTAAGATGGTTGAAAGAAGCCATAGATGTATCCCTCAAGATTTAATTAAAATTTAATAACTTGCCACAAACTTTTAAAATTTTTATAATAAAAGTCAAATGGGACTCAATTTAATAAGAGGGATTTTTATAATTTTCAGTTGTATTGCTGGTGTTTATCTTTTTCCACTCCATAAGGTGATAGGGATAATTGTTGGATTTTTTGGCTCTCTGTGTATAATAGGGGTTGAAATGCTGATTGCAAAAATTCCAATAAAAAAACTTATGATTGGAATAGGTGGCCTTATTGTAGGACTTATTACAGCAATATTATTTACAAATTTCCTTCTCCTTATCCCTCTTGAAGATAAAAGTAAAGAGAACTTGATAAGATTTGTCTTTTACTACATTTTCACATATCTTGGAATAATGACTGCTGTGAAGGGAGTTGGAGAACTTGGATTTATAATTCCATATCTTCACGGGATTGAAGGAGAAGGGGAGAAACTCCTTATAGCAGATACAAGCGTCCTTATAGATGGGAGAATTTATGATATTATGAAAGGTGGCTTCCTCGATTACACAATAGTTGTCCCAAAATTCATCATAAATGAACTCCATTCCCTTTCAGACTGTTCAAGTGATTTGAAGAGGCAGAGGGGAAGGAGGGGACTTGAAATATTGAGAAAGATGAGAGATGACCCATCAATTGATTTAAAAATATACGATATTGATTTTCCAGATATTGAAGCAGTTGATGCAAAACTTGTAAAACTTGCCTCAATTCTCAGAGCAAAGATACTTACAAATGATTATAATTTAACGAAAGTGGCAGAGATCCAGAATATAAAGGTCTTAAATCTAAATAATCTTGCAAATATAATGAAACCAAGACTTATAAGTGGAGAGCAACTTACAATTAAAATAGTAAAAGAAGGGAAAGAGGCTGGACAGGGAGTTGGATATCTTGAAGATGGGACAATGATAGTTGTTGAAAATGCAGCAAGATATATAGGTAAGATTGTTGAGGTAATAGTTGACAGTACAATTCAAACACCGAGTGGAAGGATAATATTTGCTAAATTGAAATGATAAGTGTGATTCTGGCAGGGGGTGGAAGGGGAGAAAGGACAGGGAGAAAAATTCCGAAATCTTTTATAAAAATCAATAAAAAATACCTCTTCCTCTACTCCCTTGAAAAATTCAATTCTTTAAGCCAGGTTAAAGAGATAATCCTTGTACTTCCAGAGGAAAAAATTACAGATTATTTAAAAAATAAATTGAAGAAGGAATTTTCAAAATTGAAAATTATTGTTGGAGGTGGGAGAGAAAGGAAAGATTCTGTATATAATGGTCTTAAATATGTTGATGAAAAGGCAGATATAGTCCTTATCCATGATATTGCAAGACCATTTGTAAGCAGAAGACTTATAGAGAGAGTGATAGATGGAGCAAAAAAGTATAAGGCATGTATACCTGTCATTCCATCTACAGATACCCTTAAAATTGTTGAAAATAATTTTGTTAAAAAGACAATAGAAAGAGAAAAAGTATTCCGTGTCCAGACTCCGCAGGGTTTTTCAAAAGATGTTATTTTGAAGGCTTATAATAAATCAAAAAATATAAATGCAAGTGATGACTCTCAACTTGTTGAAAATATTGGGATAAGAGTTTACACAGTGGAAGGGGAAATGGAAAATATAAAGATAACATTCCCGGTGGATATTGAAATTGCAAAAAAGTTGAAAAATGGATAGGGGAGGAGTTACATATCCTGAAGGATTCGTTGCTTCCGGAATAAATTGCGGGATAAAGAAAGGGAAAAATGACCTTTCACTTATATTTTCTGAATCAGAATGTGTTGCAGCAGGGACATTCACAACAAACCAGTTCAAATCTTACAGCCTTTTAATATCACTTAAAAATATAGAAAATCCAATAAGAGCGATCCTTATAAACAGTGGAAATGCAAATGCATGCAATGGGAAAGAAAATCTTGAGAATAGTAAAAAGATAATCATTAAACTCTCTGAAATACTTGGTATCCCTTCAAATTCAATACTTTTCGCCTCCACAGGTATTATTGGTAAACCATTGCCTTATGAAAAGATAATAAATTCATTACCTGAACTTGTTGAAAAATTAAGCACATTTTCCCATACAGAGGCTGCAATGGGGATAATGACAACAGATAGAAAAATTAAAGAATTCCACATAAACACAGGAATAATTGGAAGGAAAAAGGAAGTTGTGATAGGAGGGATGGCAAAGGGAGCAGGCATGGTTAATCCAAATATGGCCACAATGCTTGCTTTTATCACAACAGATGCAGTCATCCATAAAGACGCTCTTAAAATGGCATTGAAAGATGCTGTTGATGATTCATTCAATATGATAAATATTGATAATGATACAAGTACAAATGATATGGTTGTATGTCTTGCAAATGGACTTGCAAGAAACAGAAGAATCCATCCTGATACTCCAGAATATGAAAAATTTGCAGAGTCTCTTAAAGAAGTATGCAGACAGCTTGCCAGAAAAATAGCAGAAGATGGAGAAGGTTCTGATAAACTTATTGAGGTTGTTGTTAAAGGAGGATGGTGCAAAAAGGATGTAAGGAGGGTTGCAAAAAAGGTGGCTGGTTCAAATCTTGTAAAATCAGCGATTGCAGGGAACTGGTTAAACTGGGGAAGAATAATATCTGCAATAGGTTCAACAAATGCAAGGATTGATTTGAAAAAAATTGAAATAAGTATAAATGGAATTAAAATTTATAAAGGGGAACCATTGAACTTTCCTGAAAAAGAAGTTGAAGAATCTCTTAAAAGAAAAGTTGTAAGGATAGAGATAGACCTTAAAAGAGGAAAATTTGAGACAATATCCTGGGGATGCGATTTAACAGAAGAATATGTGAGGATAAACAGAGGAGAGACAGATGATAGTTAGAATGAAGAAGTTCTTTTTATTTTTCCCTTCAGGGAAAGAAGATGAATTTTTAAGGGAGATTCAGAAGTTGAGGATTGTTGAGATACACAGATTACCGTCAGATTTTGGTTTCCAGGAATATTTGAAAAAGAGCATACCTGCAGAGGAAAAATTGAGGAAAGTGGAATTCCTTCTGGATTTAATAAAAAGGATTGAAGGGAAAAAACCTGAAGGAAAAATATTGCTTACAAAGAGACAGGAAGAGGAAATTGTTAAAAAATTTCCACTTGATGAGATATATGAAAGATTTATGGAACTTGATAAAATTTTAAACAAAAATAGGGAATATCTGGATAAAATAAAAGGGAAAATTGAAGAATTGAAGGAATTTTCAAACCTTGATATTCCTCCAGCCACAATCTATAAACTTAAAAATTTTTCTCATATTTTTTTCAGTGCAAACAGAAATCAGGAAAAGAAACTTGAAAAGTTGGCTGAAGATTACTCTCTTGAAAAAATTAAAGAGGATAAGGGAAAATCTTTTTACATAATTCTCTTCCCAAAAGAGGAAAAAGAGAAAGTTGAAAAATATCTTGCAGGGATAAATGTCAAAATTTACACAATAAAACCATACCATAAAAAGATTGATGAAATTTTGGAAAAACTGGAAAGAATTAAGGAAAATACAGAAAAAGAAATAAGAAGAATTGAAAATGAGATAAGCAAAGTTACAGAATGGAAAAACCAGCTTCTTGTTATTTCAGACCACATTCAAACAGAAATTGAAAGATATAAGACAATAGAAAAGATTTCCTCCACAAATTTCCTTTCAGGCTTTTCAGGATGGATTAAGGAAAAGGAGATTGAGAGATTTAAAAGGATTGTTGAAGAAAAAATCCCTGAAAGTTATCTCGTTTTCCAGGACCCTGAGGAAGATGAGGAAGTCCCTGTCGCACTTGAAAATTCACCTTTAATACAGCCATTTGAAGTTGTGACAGACCTTTATGGAAGACCTGTTTATAAAGGGATTGACCCAACAGGTCCTCTTACACCATTTTTCCTTATATGTTTTGCATTCTGTTTAACAGATGCAGGTTATGGATTATTACTTATTCTCCTTTATTTTATTCTATCAAAGAGATTCAGGTATTATCCAGCAGTTCTGAAATTTTTGAAACTCCTTTTTTACAGTGGAATAGCAACATTTATAATTGGAGCGTTTACAGGTGGATGGTTTGGAAATACTGTTGAAAGAATGCCTGAAGGATTTTTAATTAAGAAAATTCTTGAAAAAATCACAATTTTAAATCCACTGGAAAGCGGGCAGAAGGCCACACTTTTTCTGGCTCTTGCTCTTTTAATTGGATATATACAGATTTTGTGGGGAGTATTTTTAAAATTTTTCCATTCAGTTAAGACTTATTCTTTCAAAAAATCACAGGAGCCATTTTCCGTTCTCCTTTTACATATCCTTTTTCCTGTCATTATTCTCATGTTCATAAAAATGAAAAACAACATATTTTCCTTCCTTCTTCCAAAATTCCTGATAACATTATTTATTCTGAACCTCCTTTACCTCATGTATCTTAAAGCATCAACCCAGAAAGAAATTATGCTTAAAATCTTCTGGGCTTTTTATGGAGTTTACACTATATTTGCAGGGAATTTATTGGGGGATATATTGAGTTATTCAAGGCTTTTCGGACTTGGACTTACAACTGCTGTCCTTGCTCTTGTTGTTGATGAGATGGTATTTCTTGTGAGAAATATTCCCTATCTTGGATTTATAATTGCAGGAGTTGTATTTATAATTGGGCATTTTGGTAATCTTGTAATAAACCTGCTTGGTGGATATGTCCATACAAGCAGATTGCAGTATCTTGAATTTTTCACAAAATTTTTTGAAGGTGGAGGAAGACCATTTATTCCTTTTGGGGAAGTGAGAAATCATACAATTTTAAGTGTTGAAAAATAAATTTAAAAAATTATAATATTATAAATGGGCGCATAGCTCAATGGCAGAGCACCGTGCTGATAACGCGGGGGTTGATGGTTCGAATCCATCTGCGCCCACCTTTTTAAATATTTCCAGGGAGGAGAAAATGAAAAGGATGTATATTTTTATTCTGTTTTTTATCAGCAGTATTGTGATGGGTTCAACAAAGATGAAGGTTATTTCCCACTGGGATTATGGTGGTTCTTATGATATTGTTGCTTCTGGGAAATATTTATATGCTGGTGCAGGTGGACAGGTGAGAATATATGATATCTCAACAAAGGAGAAAATAAATAATATAAAAATGGAGCCTCTCCATCTTTTCTATAAAGAGTATGGGACATATAAAGAAAAGACACCACCTGTAAATATACTGCATACAAAGGCTGGATTAATACATGGTCTTTATGCAGATAAAAATTACCTTTATGTTATAGGGAGTAAATTTGTAATTGCAGATATCTCAAAACCTGAAAAGGCTTACATTGTCTCATCTCTCAATATAGGTGGTAAGGATGTCCATGTCCAGGGTAATTATGCATACCTGACAACTCCAAGTCCTTATGGTGATGATATTACAATAATTGATGTTTCAGATAAGAAAAAACCGAAAAAGATAGGAGGAATAGATATAGATAAGTTTGGTGGACACTGGAATAATATAAGGAGACTTTATGCTGATGGGAAATATGTGTATACAGGTGGAGTCAGAAACTGGCTTTATATAATTGATGTATCAGATCCGAAAAATCCAAAACTTGTGGGGAAATTTCCGAATGATAGACTTAAAAGGGTAGGAATATCAAGTGTGGCAAAGAAAGACAATTATGTTTTTGTTGTTGCTTACCATTATGGATTCTGTGTTATAGATGTTTCAGACCC
>QNCF01000063.1 GCA_003644395.1 Candidatus Omnitrophota bacterium | reverse complement strand
CCACTGTTACGATTTTTTGAGGTATTTGGCCCTTTCTTTACTATAATTTCGTATTTTTCCTCTAGATAATCCTGGTTCCTCAAACTTTCAATCACTTCAGGTTCTCTTTCAGGAGAAACAGCAATTATTACCGAAAACTTTATCTTTCCCATTTAAATCCCTGTTCTTATTCTCAATAAATCTATGAGAACCTTTAATGGGTCTTTTATTATATTAACCTTACTTTCAGGAGAATTTCTCCATACAACAGGTACTTCTTTCACATTATAATTTTTCTTTATAGCTTTATAAAGAATTTCAATATCAAAAGCAAATCCATTGATTTTGAGGTTTTCAAAAAGTTTCTTCCCACAATCTTTTTTAAACATTTTAAATCCGCACTGTGTATCTTTAAATTTATTCGTTACAATTGATCTTATTAAATAGGAACCAGCAATCCCTATAAGACGCCTTATAAGATTCTGCTTCACCTCAACTTTTGCTCCCTTCACTCCTCTTGAACCTATTGCAATATCATATCCCTGGTCAATCGCTTTTTTTAATTTTTCAAATTCTTCAATTGGTGTTGAAAGGTCTGCATCGCTGAATAAAATTAAATCTCCTTTTGAAGCAAGAACTCCGGTTTTGACTGCTCCCCCTTTTCCTTTATTTTTAGAATGTTTTATGAGGCGGATTTCAGGATATATTTTCATAAATTTCCTCACCACTTTCTCTGTATTATCTTTGCTACCATCGTCAACCACTATTATTTCAAAATTTAAATTTTTCCTTTTAAAATAACTTTCAATCTTTTCAAGAGTATTCCCTATACATTTTTCTTCATTATAAGCCGGAATTACAATTGAAATATCCATTTTTTAAATAATAAAGGGAAAAAGATAAGGCACAAGAAACTGCCGATATTTAAACTCCTCATTATTTTCCCCTGCATTTCCAGATTTGGGGAATCTTTTTCCCTATATTGAAGGCCTTTTGGAAATTTTAATTCATGAAGGATAGTATATTTAATTCCTTTCTCTGTATTCTCTCCGCTGAAAAGAAAGGTGAATTTGTTTGTATATACAGGAATAAATTTTTTTAAATCTGGTGAAGGTTCATCATCTTCATCGTTTCTGAACTCCACTATTTCTGGAAACCTGCCCTTTTCAAATAAAGAGATAATCTGTGTTGTTGATAAAACAACTTTTCCTGATTTTAAATAACATCCATAAGCAGGGTCTACCATTACCCATCTTTTTTTATCAGAAAGATAAAATTCAGCGATTACATGTCCACCCAACCAGATGACACGAGAAGGAATTCCAAAAGTCTGAGCAATACAGGCTGATAATCTTGCATATCCATCACATTCAAATTTTTCTTTCTTTGCATCTTCCAAAACCAGTTCCGGTTTCCAGAAATAATAATGGATATTACTCTTTCCAAAAGATAATTTTTCTCTCACCCATTTGCATATTTTAATTACTTTTTTAAATTCAGAATCGCAGAATTTAATCTCTTCATTTAATTTTTTTAACCTCTTCTTGCTTAAAACCACAGGGAATTTATAACTGAATGGGATATTTTTAAAATTTACATTCATTTCAGAATCTGGCTTTTTGTTAAATACTGAAGCATCTTCTACTGAAATGACCTTTACAAAAAATAGTGGAGAATTAAACATTTTAATTGTGGAAATACAGAATACTGTGGCAAAGAACAGTTCAGTTATTGCAAATTTTTTTATCCTTCTTATTTCCAGAAAATTTTTCAATATCGCCCAGAGATAGAGTTTAATATAAGGGAAAGTCTTTGTGATTTTGAACTTTGATTTTCCTTTTTTCCTTCCATACCATACAGTCGGAATCTCTGTTATTCTATACCCAGAAAAATATGCTTTTAATACTGCTTCCATAGATATAGCGAATCCCTTTTCTTTTAAATCAATCTTCTGTAAAATTTCTTTTCTGTACATTTTAAAAGCATTTGGTGCATCGCAGGTTGGTAAGTTTAAAAGATAATGGAGAGATAAGCCCACAAATCTTGAAAAAAATCCCTGGAATTTTGGTCCCCCTACTCTTCTTCCACCCTTCATATATCTTGACCCGCAAACCACATCATATCCTTCTTTTGCTTTCTCCAGCATTTTCGGGATAATGGAAAATTCATCACAACCATCAGCCATAACAGGAACAACAAAATCACCTTTTGCATTTTCAAATCCTGTTAATAAAGCGTTTGCAAAACCAGCCCTTTTTTCATTATTTATAATTTTTATGAAATGATAAGTTGATGCGAATTTTTCTCCTATTTGTGGAGTTTTATCTGTGGAATGGTCATTGACAATAATTATTTCAAAACGGATTCCTTTTATATGTTTCAATAAACTTTCAATTGTATCTTTAAGATTTTCCTCTTCATTCCTTGCAGGGATAATTATGCTTAATTCAAAATTATCTGACAAGGCCTTTTTCTTCAAGTTCCCTTTCTGCATAACTGAATTTATCAACAGATTTTGCTCTCTTGGCCCAATTTATCAATTTATTCAATCCTTCTTCCAGTGATACCTGTGGTGCAAAGCCAAGCAATTTTTTAATTTTTCTGATATCTGCATAGCAGTGTCTTATATCCCCTTTTCTGAATTTATATGTAATCTCAGGTTTTATTTTTTTATTTAATAAACTGGCGATAGTGGTGGCTATTTTTCTGATAGAAACAGGTTTACCTGTTCCAACATTAAAAATTTCAAAATTTGCTTTTTCATTCTCCATACACAGAATGCATGCTCTCACAATATCTCCAACCCATATAAAATCTCTTGTCTGCAAACCATCTTCATATATTACAGGGGGCTTATTATTTTTTATTCTGCTTAAAAAGATTGCACATACTCCAGTATAAGGATTTGAAAGGGATTGTCTTGGCCCATAGACATTGAAAAATCTGAGAGAAACTACAGGGATTCCATATGTTTTTCCTATAAGCATGCTCATTTCTTCCTGTTCCTTTTTACTTATCGCATATATTGAATTGGAAGTAAGAGGTGTGTCTTCAGAAGTTGGTATTGGTTTTATATCCCCTTTACAAACAGGACATTTTGGTTCCCAGAAACTTCTTTCAGTAATGTTTGCTGCTATTTTCTCATCAATTTTTCTTATCCCTGGTTTTACTTTTCCACATTTTTTACATCTATATAGACCTTCCCCGTATATACTCATTGATGAAGCAACTATCAGTTTTTTAACCTTATGGGTTTCATTCACAAGAATATCAAGTAAATTTGCTGTTCCTTTTATATTCGTATCAATGTATTTTGCAATCTGGTACTGAGATTGTCCAACTCCAACGCAGGCTGCTAAATGGAAAATTATATCAACATCTTTAACGACT
Source organism: Candidatus Omnitrophota bacterium (assembly GCA_003644395.1). GTDB lineage: Bacteria > Ratteibacteria > UBA8468 > B48-G9 > JAFGKM01 > B48-G9. The sequence continues at coordinate 4,080 of QNCF01000063.1, read as the reverse complement.
TCTTTTAATTTCCTTCTGTTTCTTACATCCCCTTTTATAAAAGTAGCTTTCAAGTTCAGATAATCAGGTATACCATCTGGATGCACCTGTTTTTCAAGATTATCAAAAATTATAACCTTATGTCCTTTTCTTACAAGAGCGTCAACAAGGTGACTTCCAATAAAACCAGCTCCTCCAGTAACAAGTATTTTCATTTTAATTTCCTTTCAAAATAAGTAATAGTCTTTTTTAATCCTTCCTCAAGAGAAATTTTCGGTTTCCATCCAAGTATTTTCTGTGCTTTTGTAATATCAGGTTTTCTTCTCTTAGGGTCATCGGGTAAAGGAGGTTTGAAGACAATTGGTGAATCGGATGAAGTCAATTCTTTTATTATTTTGGCAAGTTGAAGAATTGAGAATTCTTCTGGATTACCAAGATTTATTGGTAAATGGTAGTCTTTCTCCATAATCCTTGCTATCCCATCCACCAGATCATCTATATAACAGAAACTCCTTGTCTGTTCGCCATCCCCATAAATAGTTATGGGAAGATTCCTTATTGCCTGGCAGATAAAATTTGGTATTACTCTTCCATCATCTATTCTCATTTTTGGGCCGTATGTATTGAATATTCTGACAATTCTTGTATTAACATTATATTTTCTCTTATATGCCATAGTGATTGCTTCTCCAAACCTTTTTCCTTCATCATAGGGAGACCTTTCTCCAACAGGATTTACATTTCCCCAGTATTCTTCATTCTGGACAGGGATAAGCGGGTCCCCATAAACTTCAGAAGTGGAAGAAAAAAGAAATTTTGCATCACATCTAAGAGCAAGGAGAAGCATTTTTTCAGTTCCAATTGAATTCACCTTTAAAGTTTCAACAGGGTATTTGAAATAATCAGAAGGAGAAGCAGGACTTGCAAGATGGATTATAAAATCAAAGTCAGTGGGTAATTTATCTATATCCAGGTTTATCAAATCCTTTTTGAGAAATTTAAAGTCTGGATTTTTGAATAATTCTTCTATATTTTCAATATCACCTGTTGAAAGATTATCTATGCACCAGACTTCATTCCCCCTTTCAAGATAAAATTTGCACAGATGACTCCCTATAAATCCTGCTCCACCAGTAATAAGTATCTTCATTTTTTTATTGGATATTTCCCCACTCCTGTATAATAAAATCCCATTTTTATAATCTTTTCTGCATCAAGAAAATTTCTTCCATCAATTATATAAGGCATTCTCATCAATTCTTTTATCTTTTTAAAATCAAGTTTCTTAAATTCTTCCCATTCTGTAAGGAATATTAAAAGGTCTGACTTTTCTGCAACTTTGTATGGATTTTCACAATACTCCAATTCAGGGAATATCTTTTTTGTATTTTCCATTGCTTTTGGGTCATAACATTTTATCTCTGCCTTTTCTCCCTTCAAAATTTTTATTATATCCAGAGCTGGACTTTCTCTTATATCATCAGTATTCGGTTTAAATGAGAGTCCCAGAATTCCTATTCTCTTTCCCTTCAAATTCCAGAGAAATTGTCTTGCTTTTTTAACTATTAATTTTCTCTGTTCCTTGTTAATCTTTTCCACTTCTTTTAATAGATTGAAGGAATACCCTATCTCTTTTGCAAGATGGATAAATGCTGAAACATCTTTTGGAAAACAACTTCCACCATAACCCACACCTGCTTTTAAAAATTCTTTACCAATCCTTTTATCATATCCCATACCTTCAGCAACCTTTTCCACATCCGCACCTACCTTTTCACATATCTGAGAGATTGCATTTATATAAGAAATTTTTAAAGCAAGAAAAGAATTGGAGGCATGTTTTATAAGTTCAGCACTTTTAATATCAGTGAATATAATTGGAGCTTTTATGGGAGCGTATATTTCTTCAAAAATCTTTTTGCTCTTTTCATTCTCAACTCCAATTACTATTCTATCAGGTTTCATAAAATCATCCACCGCACTTCCCTCTCTCAGAAATTCAGGATTTGCAGCAATATCAAAATCAACACCTGTGGGAGTGAGAAGATTGAGTGTTTTTTTAACCCATTCTCCTGTAAGAACAGGAACTGTGCTTTTTTCAACAATCAACCTGTAAATGGATTTCTTTTTTTTCTTTAACTCTCTTAATGCTTCTGCTATTTCAACAGTAACATTTTCAACATATGAAAGGTCTGCTCTTCCATCAGATGTTGATGGAGTTCCGACTGCAATAAATATAACTTCTGATTTTTCTGTCAATTCTTTTATGGAGGTTGTGAAAAATAATCTTTTATTTTTAACTCCTTCTTTTACAATCTCTTCAAGTTTTGGTTCATAAAATGGCATTTCCAGATTCTTCAATTTTCTTATTTTTTCTTCATCATTATCAGCACAGATAACCCAATGCCCAATTTTTGCAAAACATGCTCCAGTGACAAGCCCAACATGTCCTGCCCCAACAATTCCTATTCTTTTCATTTTAATTCCTTTATTATATTTATGTTTCTTTTCACCCAGTTTATAAGCCTCTTCAATCCTTTCTCTTTATCTATCTCTGGCTTCCATCCTGTTTTTGTTTCCAGTTTTTTATTATTACTGATAAATACCTTCTGGTCTCCCGGTCTCCAGTCGAAAAACTCAACTTCTATTTTTCTGTTTAAAGTTTTTTCAAGATATTCAATAAGTTCGCAGAGAGAAAAGGTATTTTTTACTCCACCTCCAATATTAAAAATTTCTCCCTTGCATAATTCTATCTTTTTAACTGCAAGGATATACGCTTTTATCAGATCAGAGACTTCTAAAATATCCCTTACCTGTTTCCCGTCTCCGTATATATTAATTTTTTCATTCAGGATGCTTTTTATTACAAAATGTGCAACCCATCCCTGGTCTTCATTTCCATACTGGTGGGGGCCATATATACAGGATTGTCTGAATACAACAGTTTTAAGTCCATAAATTCTGTAGTAATCCCTTACATACTGGTCAGCAACTCCTTTTGAATTTCCGTAAGGGGAATGGAAGTCAAGATTTTCATCTTCACTTATTCCATTTTTTTTATTAACAAGAAAATACCTTTTCTTTCCTTCTTTTATTTTAAGGTGAGAAAGGTCCCCATAGACTTTATTTGTTGAACTGAATATAAAGATTGCATCAGGGCATTTCAATCTGCAAGCCTCAAGAAGATAAAGTGTCCCTTCAGCATTTATTTTAAAATCCTCAATCGGGTCTTCAACAGATTTTGTTACAGCCACCTGAGCAGCAAGGTGGTAAATTTCATTTGAGTTTTTGACAACCTCTTTCAATTTCTTATAATCTCTCACATCCCCCTTTATAAACTGTAAATTTGGGAAATTAAATGAACTTATCCATTCAAGATTTTTCTCTGTTCCGGCTCTTGAAAGGTTATCATAGATTATTACAAAATTATCTTTCTTTTTTAAAAGAGCGTACGCCACATTAATCCCTATAAAACCTGCCCCACCTGTCACAATTATTTTTTTCATTTCTTAAAATTATACTTCACTTATTTAATTTTTAAAAATATAAATTTCAACTGCCCAGTAAAATCTTCTTTTTCCCCTCAATCTGCTCAATAATCTCTCATTATAAAGGTATTTCCTTTCCCATAATTTTTTATAATTTTCAGCAAAATATTTTTTGAGCAAATCACACCATTTGAAAGAACCGCTTGTATAGTTCAGAAAAAGATATATTCTTTTATATCCTCTGCACAAATAAGAAATTTCTTCCACACTCAACTTTCCTTCAGGGATATCAATTACTTTGGCTTTCCCATTATAGTACCAGTCAAAAGGAGAAAATTCTTTTTTGCCGATTGGAGATAATCTTTTTTCAGTGATAAGGATAATATCTTCTTTATGAGATAACATTGAAATTGTTTTTCCTATTTCTCTGTAAGGTATAAGTTTGCTCACATCGTGGAATTGAGATGTTTTTTTAGAAAAATAAAAATAATCTGATATGGAGAAGGGAAATAGGAGTAAAAGGAGGAAAATTGGTTTAAATTTGATTTTCTGGAATGGTAGAGAGATGATAAGATACCAGAAAATTGAGTATGGGATTAAATTCTGTGGAACT
>QNCF01000062.1 GCA_003644395.1 Candidatus Omnitrophota bacterium | reverse complement strand
TCCGGGTAACAGAGAGCAAACCTTACCTTACTTTCAAAAAAATTCTTTCTGTAAACATTTATTTCTCTTCCAAGATATCTCTGTGGATTTTCAACATTTGGCAAAATTTTTAAGACTCTGTCTTCCATTTAAAACAGTGTGGAGTTTTCTTTTATATTCATCAATACACCTATTGAAATACAACTCACTATAAATGAAGAACCACCATAACTTATAAAAGGTAAAGGTATCCCTGCAATTGGAAGCAATCCCACTGTCATCCCTATATTTATAAAAATCTGTGAAAAGAACATAATAAAAATACCTGAAGAGACAAGTTTTGCAAATCTATCCTTTGTAGAAAATGTTATATTTATTATGTTATTGAGAAAAAGATAATAAAGATAGAGAAGAAGCAATACTCCTATAAACCCGAATTCTTCACCGAGAAGACAGAATATAAAATCTGTATGGTATTCAGGAAGAAAGGCAAGTTTTGTCTGAGTCCCTTTTAAAAACCCTTTACCTATCAATCCACCTGAACCGATGGTAATTATTGACTGTAAAAGATTATATCCCTTTCCAAGTGGGTCCCTCTGCGGATTTAAAAATGTGAGTATTCTGTCTTTCTGATAATCTCTCAAGAATGACCAGATAAGTGGGCTTGCAAAGAGAAAACATAAAAAGAGAACAAGAAACTGTTTTTTTGTTGCGCCTGCCTGATATAATATTCCAAGAATTATCAAGAGAATTATAAATGCTGTTCCGAGGTTTGGTTGTTTCATTATTAAAAGAATTGGAAGACCACCTATTATAAGTGAAGAAATGAAAATCCCTGGTTTCCTTGGCATTCTTTCAGTGAGATATGAAGACAGTGAAAAAATTATAACTATTTTTGCAAATTCAGAAGGTTGAAAATTGAACCATCCTATTCTTATCCATCTTGAAGCCCTGCCATGTCCAACAAATAGAACGATTATTAAAAAAAACAGAATTGCAAAGTAAAGAAGTTTTGAAATTCTTCTGTAATTTCTGTAATCAATTTTCTTTATAAAAAATAAAATAACTGTCCCCAATACCATCCAGAGAATCTGTTTTAAAAATAATGCCTCAAATTTTGTTATCACCCCTTTTGAAGCACTGTAAAGCAATGAGATACCTATAAAAATTAAAAGATATGTCTGATATATAAGTGAATAACTCCTTATTTTATTTTTCACCTTCTTCATTTTCCCAAAATTTTATTATCAGAAAAGTATTCTCTTAATATATTCCCAGCAATCCTTGCTGCAACTGCTGAACTTCCTGTATCAAGAAAAACAACCAGTGAAATTTCAGGGTCATCTGCTGGAGCATAACAGGCAAAAGCTCCATGGGTTGGAAGTTCCAATTCAGAAGAAGCCCTCTGAGCAGTCCCTGTTTTTCCAGCTACTTTAAGATTTTCAACCTGTGCATTTACTCCTGTTCCAAATACCACAACATTCCTGAGTCCTCTTTTAAGAATTTCAAGGGTTTCAGGGGATATATATACAGTTTTTCTGAGAACCGGGGAAAAACTTTTTATTACTTTCCCTTCAGGAGATACTATCTCTTTTACAACATACGGTTTCCATATATTCCCACCATTTGCCACAGTTGAAATAAGAGAAAGTAACTGGATTGGAGTTGCAAGAATGGCACCCTGCCCTATTGCAAGATTGAGTGGGCCTCCTGAAATCTGTGGTGGTGGAATATATCCAGGCTTTTCTCCTGGTAAATCAATCCCTGTTGGTTCTCCAAAGCCAAATTTTTTTGCATATTCAAGTAAAGTAGCAGAACCAAGTCTCATCCCTATTGTCCCAAAAAAGATATTGCAGGAAAATGGCAAAGCAAGATTTATATCTATCCATCCATGTCCTTCCTCTTTCCAGCAGTGGAATACTCTATCTCCAACTTCCATTTCTCCAGTACATTCTATCCTGTCATTTTCACTGATCACCCCTTCTTCCAGTGCTGCAATTTCTGTTATTATTTTAAAGATTGAACCTGGAGGATATTGACCCTGTATTACTCTGTTGAGTAATGGGTTCCCTTTTGCCTTAAGATATTTTTCAACTTTATTTGGATCAAAAGAAGGTTTACTTACAAGCGCAAGGATTTCACCATTTTTTGGATTCATTGCCACAACACACCCTCTCCTTTCCCCTAAGGCTCTGTATGCTATTTCCTGGAGTCTTCCATCAATTGTAAGAATTAAATTATTTCCTGGAACCATCTTTTTCTCTCCAAGTATTTTCCTTTGATGACCGAGTGCATCCACTTCTACTCTAACCCCTCCAGGTATACCCCTCAAATAATCATCATAATACTTCTCAATCCCATATTTCCCTATGTAATCTCCAATCTTTAATCCCTTTTCTTTCAATCTTTCAAGTTCTTCTTTTGATATCTCACCTGTATATCCTATAAGGTGGGATGCCTTTTCTTTTAATGGATATTCCCTTTCAATACCAGGCTGGACAAAAACACCTGGAAGATTAAGTGTATTCTCCTCTATAACAGAGACTTCTTTCTTTGAAAGCCTCTTTTTTATAATTATCCTGTCATATGGATTCAAGTATTTCCTTGTCATAATTTTCAATACCCTCTTTTTATCAACAGAAATTAATTTACAGATTAATTTCGCCTCTTTAACAGGATTTTCAAGGTCATAAGGGATAAATACCAGATTAAAACATGGTTTATCTTCTGCCAATATTCTTCCATTTCTGTCAAAAATTTTCCCTCTCGGTATATCAAGTTCTATTGTCCTTATGCAATTTTTCTTTGAAAGAGCAGAATAATATGGATACCTTATTATCTGCAAATAAAAACATTTTGCCACTATCAGCCCCACACTCACCTTTATTAAATTTTTAAAAAACCTCTCCTTTTCCATCTCATCCTTATATAAAATTCTACCACCATAACACATATAACATTAAAAAAACTGAAGATAATTGAAAATTTCAAAATTGACAATTTTTTCCAGACAAACCCATATGATGGTTCCAAGGAGATAAAGAAAAAGTAAAACAGACTTGATAAAAAAGAAAATATGATTTTATACTTAAGTGTTTGTATTCCAATAACTTCATTTAAATACGCAATTATAAGGAAAATTAAACTGCTCCATCCAACACTCCCTTTCACTATCAGATCATATATAATACCAGCCACCATTGCTCCAATAAGCGAGAAAATATCGCATCTATTCCATCCAAGGTATAATACCCAGATAAGAAGTAAATTTGGGAAGAGTTTGATTTTCAGAAAGTATGAAAAGATAATCTGGAAAAGGGCTATCAAAAATAAATTCTCTCCTATAATTACAAATTTTTTATTTCCCAATTATAACCTCTTCAAGATGAGAAAAACAGGAAAATGGCTTTACATATATTTTTAAAAATAATCCATTTTCTGGCCTTTTTATCTTTATAATTTTACCAACTTTTATCCCTTTTGGAAAAATCTCACTGAAACCAGATGTAACAACCACATCTCCTTCACATACTCTGCTTTCCCTCTCAATAAATTTTAAGGAAAGGAATGGAATACACTCAGGAGCAAGAATTCCTATATCTCTTGTAGAATTAACAATTACACTTATTCTGGAAGATGGATGATAAATTGTAAATACTTTGGAAGATGAATCTTTTACCTCAATTACTCTACCAACAAGAGAAAAATCCTTTGCAACAACAACCATATTTTTCTCCACCCCATCTTTTTCTCCTTTATCCACAACAATCTCTCCAGGAAAAATAAAAGGTTTTATTGAAATTATCTCTGCAAAAATTACCTTTGAAAAAAAACGGTTATTTTCTTTAAGTTTTAATAACTCCCTTAATCTTTTATTCTCCTCAATTACCTCCTCATAGTTAATTTTTTGAAATTCTTCTTCCCCTTTATCCACTTTCTTACAAATCTTCCCTTTTTTAAAAATTAGAAAAGAGATAAATATGCAGACCACCAGAACGAATTCTTTTCTCAAGCGCCATAACATTTTAAGTGAAGGTAAGGAAATTGATTGGAATAATCTTTACTCCTCAGGAAATTGTTTAAAATATTTTTCCTCCTCTAACATCTTCCCTGTCCCCCTTACAACAGCAGTAAGCGGGTCATCAGCAATAAATACAGGAAGTTTTGTCTCCTGATTAATAAGTTTATCTATTCCACGTAATAGTGCTCCACCTCCTGCAATCACAAGTCCTCTTTCAATTAAATCTCCAGAAAGTTCAGGAGGAGTCTCTTCAAGAATATCTCTAACAGCATTTATAATTACAGAGAGAGTATCCTGAAGTGCCTCCCTTATCTCTTCTGACCTGATACGGACTGTTTTTGGTAACCCTTCAACGAGGTCCCTACCACTCACTTCCATTGTTAATTCTTCTTCAAGAGGGTAAGCAGAGCCTATATTTATTTTTATTTCCTCTGCTGTCTTTTCACCTATAAGAAGATTATATTTTTTCTTCAAATAATCTATAATAGCCTCATCCATTTCATTCCCTGCAACCCTTAAACTTTTTGTTAAAACTATCCCACCAAGAGATATTACAGCCATTTCTGTTGTTCCTCCACCTATATCAAGAATGAAATTGCCGTAAGGCTCCTCCACAGGGAGTCCCACACCTATTGCAGCAGCCATTGGTTCTTCAACAAGTTTAACAACTCTTGCTCCTGCTTTAAGTGCTGTCTCCTGGACAGCTCTTCTTTCCACATTTGTAATACCTGAAGGAACAGATATTACCATTCTTGGAGGTAAAACAAATCTATGTTTTGCACTTTTAACTTTATCTATAAAATATCTCAGCATCTTCTCACATGCTTCAAAATCTGCGATTACCCCATCTTTCATAGGCTTCATTGCAACAATATTTGATGGAGTTTTACCCACCATTTTCTTGGCTTCTTTCCCAACTGCAAGAACTTCCTTACTTTCTCTATTTACTGCTACTATTGATGGCTCCATTAAAACAACTCCCTTCCCCCTCACATATACACATGTATTTGCAGTTCCCAAATCAATTCCAAGGTCCTGGGAGAAAAATCTGAAAAATTTAATCATCTTTTCTCCTTTATTCTTCAGGAACAAGTTTGTACACTATATCCTTTTTTCTCACAGGCTGTTCAACTTTTATTCCAATTTCATCTCCAGGATTTGCAACTTCAATATTCTGATGTTCTTTCTGCATTGAGGTAACTTTTTGAGTGAAGTTTGTTGTATGACCTTTTATAAGAATCTCATCTCCAATTTTTAACTGTCCATCAGTTATTTTAATTGCTCCCACCTTTATGTTATTAAAATAATGAGTAACTTCCCCAATTTTTACCTCTTTCATTTAACCACCCCCTTTCCCTCTTTTTTTGAAATTGCTTTTAAAAACCACTCAACCACTTCTTTATCAAACTGTGTACCTGCATTCTTTTTAAGTGTTTCAATTGCTTCCTCCTTACTCATCTTTTTCCTATAAGGCCTTTCAGATATCATTGCACTGTAAGCATCTGCCACAGCAAGAATTTTTGCATAAAGAGGTATTTCATCCCCTTTCAATCCTTTTGGATATCCTTTTCCATCTACCCTTTCATGATGGTAAAGAGTGGCTTCAATCTCTTCTTTTCTGATATTCAGAGGCTGTAAAATTTCAACAGTTAAAACAGGGTGTTTCTTTATAATATTTCTTTCCTCTTCATTAAGAGGGCCTGGCTTAAGAAGAATCTCATCTTTTATTCCAATTTTCCCAAGATCATGGAGATAAGCAGCATTTCTCAAAATCTCAAGTTCTTCTTCTGATAATCCCATCTCTTTCCCTATCAATAAAGAATAATAAGCAACCTGTTCAGAATGCCCTTTAGTATATGGGTCCCTTGCTTCAAGAGAATTTACAAGAGACCTTATTGCATTCATATAGGAAGAATTTATCAGTTCAAATAACCTTGCATTTTCAATTCCAATTCCAAGTTGTGTTCCGAATATCTGTAAAAATTTTAACTCTCTGGATGTTATTCTATTCTCACTATCAACAAAAACAAGGACCCCGACATTTTCCTTTCCTATAAGAGGTATAAAGAGTTTTTTCTGACCATCCTTTTCTTCCACTATAATTTCCTTCCCCTCAAATAACCTTTCTGTAAATTCCCTATCAAGAACAACAGGGAAATCCCATTTTTCTTCCATCTCCACTTTTTTCTTCCTTAAAATAAAATCTTTACTTGATTCTGTTGGGAGATAAATACCGATCTTATGAGGGTGGAATAGTCCTTCTATAATGTAAACCACCTTATCAAGGAGTTTATCAACTTCTAAAAGAGATACAATTGTTTTGTTTAATTCAAAAATTGTCTGTAGCATCTTTAATTCAGAAACTTCCCTGGAAAGCGATTTCATTTTCAAGTTTCTTTCTATTATCTGGAGAAGCTGTGAAAGAGTAAAAGGCTTGACTATAAAATCACTCGCTCCCATTCTTATAGCCTTTACAGCATTCTCTATTGTTCCAAATCCAGTAGAAATTATTATTACAGGGAGTTCTTCCATCTTTTCTTTAATAGTTGATAGAAATTGGAACCCATCCATTCCAGGCATCTGCAAATCAAGGATAATTATATCTACATTTTCCTTCTCAAGAATACCAATCCCTTCTTTTCCATCACTGCTTAAAATTATCTCATACCCTTCTTTTGTAAGTGCTTTCTTATAAAGGTTCCTTATACTTGCATCATCATCAATTACAAGAATTTTCCCTTTCATTTTTCCTCTATATTTAATTTTTTTATTTTATAACTTATTATTCTCCTTGTCGTTTTAAGAATCCTTGCGGCTTCACTTTTATTCCAATTGGATTTCCTCAAAGCATCCAGTATTAACTCCCTTTCATATTCTTCAACTTTCTCCTTTAAAGAAGCTTTTTTACCTGCCTCTTTCAGGAATAATTCTTCCGGTAAATCTTCTTTTTCTATTATACTTTTATTTCCCTTCAAAACCAAAATTCTTTCTATTATATTTTTGAGTTCCCTGACATTACCTGGCCAATCATAATTAACAAAAACTTCCATTGCTTTCTCTGATATTTTTTTTGCCTCACAGCCAAGTTTTTTTCTGAAATATTCAAAATAAAACTCCACAAGTAATGGAATATCTTCTTTTCTCTCACAAAGAGGAGGAATTCTTATTGGGACAACTCCAAGTCTATAGTAAAGGTCATCTCTAAATCTTCCCTTTTTAACCTCTTCTTTTAAATCCTTTGAAGAAGCAGAAATTATCCTTGCTTCACTTTCAATAATTTCATTTCCTCCAAGTCTTGTAAATTTTTTCTCTTCAAGGAATCTTAAAAGTTTTGTCTGCATACTCAATGGTATCTCACTTACCTCATCAAGAAAGATTGTCCCTTTCCCAGCAAGTTCAAATTTTCCTATTTTCCTCTGGAAAGCGTTTGTGAAAGCACCTTTTTCATGGCCAAAAAGTTCACTTTCAAACAGTGTTTCCGGTATCGCAGCACAATGG
>QNCF01000061.1 GCA_003644395.1 Candidatus Omnitrophota bacterium | reverse complement strand
TGGACAAGATAGGCAATCCTGCCCATGACACTGAAGGAATTATTGTATAAAATGCATTATAGAAGAATAAAAGGAGGTCAGGATGGAGAATGTAACTTTTAAATGTGAGATAATTACACCCATGTTTATGTATGGTGCAGATGGAAGAACCCCTGAAATCAGACCGAGTGAATTTAAAGGAATGATGAGATTCTGGTGGAGAGCAGTTACATGGATACCAGGGCAAGATAATGAAAATTTATTAAAAAAAGAGAGTGAAATTTTTGGTTCGAGCGATGAAAAAATAGGTTCGTCTAAATTCAGAATAAGAATAAAAGAAAATAATTTGCAAACTGATACAATTCAACCTCTTCCTCATAAAATAAATGCATTTAGAAGGAGGGCATTTATAAGAGGCCATTTTATAGTAGAATTTTTAGGAGAGGAAATAAACACTGCCAACCAGGTTTTTACTTTGTCCTGCTTATTAGGTGGCTTTGGGTATAGATCAAGGCGAGGTTTTGGAAAAATATTACCAAACCAAATACAATTTGAATCAATAAAGGATTATCTAAGCATGGTGGAGGAATTGTTAAAGGAATTTAACACTGATTACTATTATGATAAGGAGAACTCTAAAATTCTTCACAAAAACGAAAGTGAAGTAAGAAAAGAGGCAAACTATCCAGTTTTGACCGAGATGTTGATCGGGAAAAGTTTTGATGGCACGGCAAACCACTACAATAGTTTTAAAGCTTTGGCATGCATAGGAGAATGTACCCATGTTTTTAATTTGAAAGGTGGAAAACTAGGAGCAGCGAAACCTCGGTTTGCCTCACCTTATTATGTTTCAGTTATTCCAATTAGTGATAAATTTTATATAACACTTGCTAAACTTGCTATAAATCCTCCTGAGAATATTAGAGACTTCTCTAACTTACAGGGATTTGAAGATTGTTTGTGTAATAAGATGAGATGCGAAGATAGGAGGTGATAAATGAATAAAAATCAAAACTACTGGAAAGAAAAGATAAATGCCTTTCTTCACGACCCTCCAGAAAAAGCCATAATACTTTTCAATGGTCCTGAGCATGAGAAAAGAGCCAAAGAAATCAGAGAAAAACTGGGTGTAGAAGATGCTGGAATTAATAGTGAATATGTCAAGACTGCAGACCATATTGCCTCAGGTATAGATAGGCCTTTGTATAAACTATTGGAAAACAGGGTGAACTTTATAAAAAAACCAGAAATTATCAATGCTTTAAGTGGCGAAAGGGTGGATAAAAGCCTTTTCAATTTTATTAACAAGGACGAATATGTTAAAGAGTCTATGAAGTTGGTAGATCACTCTATTGAAGAAATAAATAACTTCTCAAGGGGTAATTATAAGAAAATGTTCCTTTTATTATGGAGATACCTTCCTGATTTACTAATGGATAAAGACGAAGCGAGAATGTTTGGTTTTATATGGAACTATCTTCCTGCTGATACCAGGCTTCCCTATCATTCAATTTGGAACCATTTAAGTATGACAAGCGCAATTTACTCCTCTTTGCCTGACCCGGCTTTCCTTATGTTTTCTTTAGGACCTGTGCAGGGGTTTATTGCGACGTCACGAAAGACTCAGGACTTCTGGTCTTCCAGTCTGTTACTTTCATATCTATCCTGGAAGGGAATGGAATATATTTGTGAAGAACTCGGACCGGACCATATAGTTTTTCCTTACTTGAAAGAACAACCAATGGCTGATATGTGGCTCAGCAAAGTTACGGGTAAGGCTTTTGTAAAGAACAAGAGAAAATTGTTTAATCCATCTTTACCTAACAGATTTCTTGCCATAATACCTTTTGATAGAGCAAGAGAGATAGGGGAAGGAATAAAGGAAAATATAAAAACTGCCTGGCTCGAAATTTCTCAAAAGTCTTTTGATATGTTTGTGAAGAATGCAAAAGAAGCCCTTCAAAAAATGGGCGTTTCAACCTCCAATCCAGAAAAGTATCTTGAAGATATGTGGAATAAGCAGGTGTTAAACTTCCTTGAGATGAATTATTCTGTTTATAAATGGAATCCTGGAATGAAAAATGTTAAGGATTTGGATTCAGAAGAAGCGTGTAATAAATTCATTGAAATTTATTCTGAATTGCTTGATATAACAGAAAAAAGGGAATTTGAAAAGGTATACAAACCTCTTAAAGAAAAAAACAACATTGGAATGATATATGGATACCTGTATGACCTTGTAGAAAGAAATATGGGGATGCGTAAGTCATTAAGGAATTTCGCTCAGAAGGAAGAAATAGGTAGTAAGTGTACACTTTGTGGAGAAAATGAGGCACTTATCTATGGGTATGAAAAAGAATTGAGTAAAAGATTCAGAAATCTGACTGTTCCATTCAGAAAACCTGTATATTCTGATTTCTGGGAAAAATTAGCAAGCGTGATGGAGGAGAGTGGAGAAAAGGGTATTTTTGATAAGGAAGGCAAGGAAAGATTATGTGCAATTGGAGTTATTAAGAGACTGTTCGGTAGAAATACGTATAGGGAAATCATTCAGAAGGATTATAAAATAGGATTGGAAGAAGGTGAAGGATGGAAGGTTTTCCCTTCAACAGCAGCAATATCTGTTTCTCAATACCTTTATGATATCAAAAATAAGTCCAAAGAGGGTTCAGGAGAGTACCTATTTATTGAAAATCTCAAAGAACCTTTTAAAAACTTGATGCACAAAGGCGTGTTGAATTATGGAAGCTATCCTTATAAAATATATAGAACCCTTCCAGATGAATTTGAACATCTGGAAGCACAGATATTTTATCCACACGAACTTGAGATTATGATTGAGGAATATAAAGATGACAAAGAGGTTTCAGAAACACTTAAGGCAATACAGAATATTTACCAGAAATATAAAGACGTTGTCAACAGATTCCCCAGATATTACGCTCTTGTATTGTATGATGGTGATACAATGGGAATGTGGCTCACAGGTGATGTGGAGGAATTTCCCAGATTGGAAACAATCATTCATAGTGAAAATGAGAATTGTATTAATGACGATGATAAAGAGACAAAATTAAAAATCTCTGCATCCTTACATGCCCAGATAAGCGAGGCACTCAAAGATTTTTCGCTTGAGGTTGTTCCGAATGTTACAGAAGAGGCGAATGGGGTTTTAATTTATTCGGGTGGAGACGATGTTTTTGCAATGGTTCCAATAGAGAATGTTATGGAATATATTTCTTCTATAAGGAAGCTCTATTCAGGTGAAAGTTTCAAGGGTTGGATGATGAAAAAATCTATTGAATCCAGCAAGGGATTTATTAAGCTTAAAAAGAAAGGTCCAAATGTTGATGACCTTTTCTTTACAATGGGAAAGGCAACTGGTTCAGCTGGTATTGTGATTGCTCATTATTCAACGCCTCTTGCTTACGTAATTAAGAAGGCTCACGAGGCAGAAAAACTTGCAAAGAATAAATACAACAGAAATTCGTTTGTGGTAACCATAATTAGAGGTTCAGGACAGGAAACTACTGTTGGTGGAAAATGGCATTATACACCTATAAACAAGTGTGATAATAAAAAATGTGATAAATTTTACAGAACTCTGGTTATAGATTATTTTGCCCGTCTTTTCTCTGAAAATGGTCTTAAACTTGATGGGAATATGGATGAAAACGAAGGTGTCTTCTATTATATTGAAAATGATAAGAGAAAGTTAATTAAAACCTCCATTGATAGTATTCTATTGTCTCCAGCACTGATTTGCGATCTTGGAGAGGAAATAGAATTTTATTCTCTCCCTGAAATCGAGGAAATTGGCATTACTGAAAACAGACCAATAAAAGAGGAACAGTTGAGGGTAAGGCTTGGTGTGTTTATAAAGAGACACCTAAACCTGGTATTCACAACCGAAACAGAAATAGACAGGAAAACAAAGGCTGAAGTTGTAAAAGAAGTAATTGATGGTATTGTTACTCTTATCTATAACTTTCACATTGCCAACATCAAAGATCTAATATGTTCTGTTGCAGAGGAAAAGAAGAGAAAAGGACAGAATAAAATAGGCAAAAAGGAAATAAAAGGGGTAGTTGCAGAAGCAAGACGAGACCTTGTTAATTACCTGACCCTTGCACGCTTTATTGCAAAGAAAGGGGGTGAATAATGGGGATTGTTATAAAACCGCTTGATGTAGCTCATTTTGGGACTGGAAAGGGAAGTTCTGCTGCTGATGTCCACTCTATTGAATCTTTTAACCTTCCTACTCACTTTACTCTTGCAGGTGCGTTAAGGAGTGAGATTATGAGGAAAAGGGGAGAAGATCCAGAAGTTCTCGGAGAATACCTCAAAAAGCAAGAGGATGTGAATAATTATTATGACAAACTTCTTTACTCCCCAGCAATAATTGGCCCTTACATTGTATCTGAATCGGATCTGCCCTCAATGGATAAAAATTTGCTTTTACCTTTGCCCCTTAACATTTACAAAATTTCAAAAAAGCAAGAATATAAAAAAGGTGAAGAGTATATTTACGCTTACTGGAAGAAGATGGATAATAATTTAATTACAGACCTTGAAACAGGGATTGAATTTTTACCATGGGTGAGAAATAGAAAGCGTTACGAATTCCAGACGGGTTTCCTATCGTTGGATAGTTTCAAAAAGTATCTAATGGGGGTTCTTGATAATGAAGGTAAATTGGAAGATAACAGTATTTTTGAGGTAAACCCGATAAAAATGTCCCGCCCTGGCATAAGAATTAAACCAGAAACAGGAACTGTTGAAGAGGGATATTTATACTTTGAGGAGTATCTCTATTTTGTTTATCAAAAGGATGAACAGAATAAGGAATTTTATCTGTATCTGGAGTCAGAGCTTGAAGCGGAACTCTTCTCTAACAACGCCCAAAAGGGATTAATGCCACTCGGAGGAGAGAATAGGTATGTTCAATATAAAAAAATAGAGTTTTCCTTGAAGGAAGAATTAAACAAAGTTAAAGATGATGTGATTAAGGCAATATGTAAGTCTTCTCCATCTGAAGGTGAGATATACTTCAATTTGATTCTATTAACTCCTGCATACTTCAAAAGTGGTTGGAAACCAGATATAACAGATGTTGAAATCGTAGGTGCATCACTGGAACGACCATTAAAATACAGTGGTTGGGATATGGCTACGAAAACTCCTGCTCCAACTAAAAATTTTGTCCGTGCAGGTTCTGTTTATCTTTGCAAAACTAAAAATAAAGAGAATCTGAAGGACCTATATCTTTCCTCAATAAGTTATGAATACGATGGACTTGGACTTGGAATCGTTGTTCCTGGTGTGCCAAAAATTTATAAAAACAAGGAGGATTAATCATGACGGATAAAGAAAAAGGTTTAACCGAAGCTGTCCTTTTCATTTACACTTTAACCCCTCTCCATGTGGGAGTAGGTAGTACTCCTGAAGTTGTGGATTTACCCATCCAACGGGAAAAACACACTGGTTTTCCTGTGATTTTCGGTTCTTCATTGAAGGGAGCGATAAGGAGTAACTTTGATAAGGATATAGCGAATGCTCTTTTTGGCAATGAAGATACCTCTACACAGTCCTACGCCTCTGCAGTATCTTTTACTGATGCGAGGATACTTTTATTCCCTGTAAAGACTGCCAGAGGAATATTTGCTTATGTGACCTGCCCCTTTGTTTTAAGAAGGCTGGAAAGAGAGTTAAAGATAATAGGTATTAACAACTGGAACGGCGATTTTACAGATGGGAAAGTTCACATTTCTTCAGATGGTTTAAAAGAACTGGAAATAAACGATGGTCTGCTAATCCTTGAGGAGTTCAGTTACAATAAAGCCAAAGGTGAAATTATTGAGGACATCAGACCAGAAAGTTGGAAAGTATTGGAGAATTTGTTCCAGAGTGATTCAGATGAGACTTTTAAATTCTGGCAGGAAAAATTGAAAAAACATATTGTTGTAGTCCCTGACGAAGACTTTCGGTATCTTGTAAAGCATGGGACAGAGATTGTAACAAGGATAAAAATAGACGACAATACAGGGGTTGTTAAATCCGGTGCACTCTGGACAGAAGAAAATGTACCAACGGATACCCTTTTCTATTCAATAACCCTGTTTGATTCTCGAAGGGCACAAAAAGGGAAAATATTTGATGATATAAGGAAGAAACTGGACGGAAAATCCATCCATATTGGTGGAAATACTACAATAGGTAGAGGATTTGTTTACTTAAAGTTTTACAACGGAGGTAATAATGGATAATAAAAAAAGAGGAATTATAGAATTGAAAAGGGATATAGGTCAATTTGCTTTTAACCATGTTTCAGGAATAAAGACAGAAGATTATGCCGGAAAATATAAATCTTATGTTAAATCTTTACCCGCTATGATAATAAACAACGGTTTAGGGAATGCTCTGGCATTTGAGTTATCTAAAAGTAGTGGCGCATCCGATGCTTCTGGAGAGAAAAAAGCACATCATCAGATACTTTGCCATATTCAAGAATTTGTGAATGAATATCTGGATAATACCGTAAATGATAAAGAGAAACTAATAGAGAAAATCATGAGCCTTGATACCCATACCTATATGTTCTGGACAGAACAGATATTATTATATCTTAACTGGCTTAGAAGATTTGTTGAGGGCCTTATAGCAAAAGAGGAAGGTTAATCATGGGTAGGTGTTGCCGAAATTTTAATCCTAAACCCAAAGAGATTTACTTTTACCTGCCAAAAACTACCAATAATGCCTTAAAATCCTTAATAAAACGATATGGGTGTTTTGATAGAAGAGAGAGGGAAAAGGAGAGTTGTATTGAGATAACCCAAGTATTTAACCCTGCATTGCTTTTCTATAAATTCATTCCTTCAGACAAAAAGGAAGGTTTTAATACTAAAATAGCAGGGGAATTTTTTGAGGCCTTTGCAAATCTATGGAAAAGAAAAGACATCTTAAAAACCAATGTAGAAAAGTTAAAAAATCTTCATAAATGGATTATCATGTCTCTATTGAAGGACGACTGGTACATTTGCAGTGATATCCAGAAAAAACTCCAATGGAGAATGGTTGTTGGCCTTGGAACAAATCATCCTTATGAAGTTTCAATGAAACTTCACCACATCTATGGTGTTCCTATAATACCAGGTTCTGCGTTGAAAGGCATTGCAAGAGACATGGCTTTGTTAAAAATAGGGGATAACTTAAAGCAAATAGAAGAGAATATACAGGGATGGTTCAAGGATAATGATAAAAAGAAAAAGTTTTTCGCAAAAATAAAGGGCGAGGAATTTAGCAATTTAACAGATGAAGAAAAACTGCTTCTTGCTTTTGGTAATCAGCAATTTTCAGGAATTGTTGTTTTCCTTGATGCTATTCCTGATTCTGCACCCAAATTCAAGGTGGACATAATGAATCCTCACTATCCAGAGTACTATCAGGGTAAAAACTTCCCTACTGATTGGCAGAACCCAAATCCGATTAAGTTTCTCACTGTGGAAAATACAAAATTTAGATTCACTGTACTTGTGAATAAAGCAAGATTAAACAGAGATGATAAGGATAATTATGCAAGG
>QNCF01000060.1 GCA_003644395.1 Candidatus Omnitrophota bacterium | reverse complement strand
AACATATCAAAAGATTTTGACTGGGATAACCCGGATATCCAGCTTCTATGGGAAGTAACTGGAAAATATGGGGTTCCATATTTTTCAAATTTCATAAATTCAGATATGAATCCTGATGATGTGAGGAGTATGTGCTGCAGGCTTAGACTTGACAATAGAGAACTCAGAAAGAGAGGGGGAGGACTTTTTGGAGCAAATCCTTTAACAGGTTCAATAGGTGTTGTTACCATAAATCTTCCAAGAATAGGATATCTTTCAAATTCAAAGGAGGAATTTAAAAAAAGATTATCAGACCTGATGGACCTTGCAAAAGAGAGTCTTGAGATAAAGAGAAAAATTTTGGAAAGATTTACAGAAGAAGGGTTATACCCGTATTCAAGATTTTATCTCAGAAATGTGAAGGAAAGATTTGGTAAATACTGGATAAACCATTTCTCAACCATTGGATTGATAGGTATGAATGAGGCATGTTTAAACTTATTCGGTAAAGATATAGGAACAGAGGAGGGACTTGAATTTGCAAAGGAGATAATGTTATTTATGAGGGAAAAGATTCTCAAATACCAGGAGGAGACAGGACACAGTTATAATCTTGAAGCAACTCCTGCTGAAGGTGCTTCTTATCGTCTTGCAAGGATTGATAAAGATAAATATCCAGATATTATATGTGGAAATGAAGACCAGTACAGGAAAGGAGCAGAACCATTCTATACAAACTCCACCCAGTTACCTGTAAATTACACAGATGATATTTTTGAAGCTCTTGAACTCCAGGATGAATTACAATCTTTATATACAGGAGGGACTGTACTTCACATATTTGTTGGTGAAAGGATAGATTCTCCAGAAGGGATAAAAAAACTTGTTAAAACAATATGTGAGAATTTTAGACTTCCATATTTCACAATAACTCCAACTTTTTCCATCTGTCCTGAACATGGATACCTTTCAGGTCAGCATCCTAAATGTCCGAAGTGTGGTAGAGAAACAGAAGTTTATTCAAGAGTTGTTGGTTATTTAAGACCTGTAAGTCAATGGAATAAAGGGAAGAAAGCAGAGTTTGCTTACAGAAAGAATTTCGCTTTAAAATGAAAATAGGCGGACTTACAAAGACTTCTTTAATAGAATATCCTGGAATGATAAGTGCTGTAGTTTTTACTCAGGGATGTAATTTCAGATGTCCGTACTGTCATAATCCCGAACTTGTGGAACCATCGCTTTCAAACCCAAAAATTCCAGAAGATGAAGTTATTGATTTTTTAAAGAGAAGAAAGAAATATCTTGAGGCAGTTGTGATAACTGGTGGAGAACCGTGCCTTCAGGAGGATCTGATAGATTTTATAGTGAAGTTAAAAGAGATTGGATATATGGTAAAACTTGAAACAAATGGAAGTTTCCCTGAAGTTCTCTCAAAAATTATTGAAAGAAAACTTGTTGATTTCATAAGTATGGATATAAAGGGGCCACTTGATAAATATGATATAATTGCTGGAGTTAAGGTTGATATATCAAAAATAAAGGAAAGCATATCATTGATTATGGATTCAGGTATAGATTTTGAATTCCAGACAACAGTTGTAAAATCAATGCTGGAAGAGAAAGATTTTGAAAAAATAGGGAATTTAATAAAAGGAGCAAAAAGTTATGTTTTACAGAGATTTGTTCCAAGCAAGACTCTGAACCCTGAATTCATGAAAGAGGAGACATATTCGGATGAAAAGTTAAATGAAATTAAAAAGATTATGGAAAAATATGTTTTAAATTGCAGGATAAGATAAATTTATGAATATTCATAAAGGAAGGAATTTGAGAATATGCCATGTAATAACAAGATTGATAATTGGAGGGGCGCAGGAAAATACGATATTTACAGTAGAAGGATTGATTGAGAAAGGTTATAATGTTGAACTTATTTCCGGGAAAACAGAAGGTCCTGAAGGTTCACTTGTAGATTATGTTAAGAAAAAGAAAATTCCACTTATAATAATCCCTGAACTTGTGAGAGAGATAAATCCAGTAAAGGATATAATTGCTTTTTTAAAATTATTATCCATTTTCAAAAATAAAAAGTATCACATAGTCCATACACACAGTGCAAAAGCAGGTATTCTTGGAAGGATTGCTTCAAAAATTGCAAATTCTAAAAGCATAGTTATCCATACAGTCCATGGTCTTCCTTTCCATCCATACCAGCCATTTTTCTTAAATTTTCTGTATATCATGATTGAAAAATTTACAGCAAGATTTACTGATTGCTTTATAACTGTGGGCGAGGTAATGAAAGAGAAATCTTTAAAGGAGGGGATTGGAGAGGAAAAAAAATACAGGGTAATTTACAGTGGTTTTGATGTTGAAAAATATAAAAAGGCAGAGAAAAAAAGGAAAGAGATAAGAGAAAAGTTTGGAATAAAAGATGGGGAAAAAGTTATAGGGATGGTAGGGAGGCTTTTCCATCTGAAAGGGCAGGAATACCTTCTTGAAGCTTTTTCAAAAATAGTTAAGGAATTTCCAGATGCAAGACTTTTACTTGTTGGAGATGGTATTTTAAAAAATAAGTTGAAGGAATATGCAAAGGAAAAAGGTATTTATAATAAAGTAATCTTTGCAGGTCTCGTTCCTCCTTCTGAAATACCCCTTTATATTTCTGCAATGGATATCGTTGCTCATACAAGTTTGAGGGAAGGGTTACCAAAGGCTGTTGCTCAGGGATTTGCTGGTGGAAAACCTGTTGTTTCTTTTGATATTGATGGAGCAAGAGAGATTGTTATTGATGGAAAGACTGGTTTTCTTGTCCCCCCAAGAGATGTTTCTTCTCTTTTTAAAAAATTGCTTTTTCTTTTGCAAAATGAAGATATTGCTATTAAAATGGGAAAAGAAGGAAGAAAGATAATTGAAGAAAAATTTCCTGTTAAAAAGATGGTTGATGAAATAGAAAGATTATATCTGGAGTTGAGTGAAAAAAGATTTGCAGAAATGGTGTAGAATTATTATAAAATATAAAAAGTATGGGAAATAAAGAAATAATTTTAGAAAATTCAATTGTAGTAAAAGCAAGTTTCCCATACCTTGAAATGATAAGCGATTTCATAAGACAGCAGGCAGGCCTTTCAAATTTGGGTTTTAAAAAAACATGGGAATTGATGCTCGCCATTGATGAGATTACTTCAAATATTGTCTCTTATGCTGCTTCTGATAAAGATAATTGTAAGATAAAAGTTGTCTGGAGGGCTGAGAAAAATTGTATAACTGTAAGTATATACGATAATGGTAGACCATTCAATCCACTTAAAATTCCAGAAGAAGAATCAAATTTAATAGAAGAGAATAAAAGGCTTGGCGGTATGAATCCTGAACTTGTTAAAAAGATGGTTGATGAGGCTTTCTATAAAAGAGAAAATGGTTTAAATTGTGTGATGTTGAAGAAGTACACAAGGAAGGCTTAAGACTTTCCAGTTCTCAATCTTTTAATTTTCCTCACCCCTTCTATAATAACAAAAAATGCAAGGATTATGAGTATTACAGAGATATTCCCAAGAAGCAGTTTCTTCTGAGAATAGAAGACCTTACATTCATATATAAGGGCTACAATTGTGGTGAGAAACATAAAGATTGATGGGATAAAAGTAATTAAAGGATTTTTCTTTTGATTGATAAGAAAACACCCTGTTACAAAAAGAATTATTGCTGCTACAAGCTGGTTTGATGCTCCGAATACAGGCCATATTGCTTTCCAGTTTCCAAGAGCAAGTATTGTTGCAAAACCAATAATTACTGCTGCTGAAAAGTATCTGTTTTTGAAAATTTTTATTTTTGCAGTTTCCAGGAATATCTCTTCCTGGATATACCTTGTAATTCTTGTTGCTGAATCAAGAGTTGTCATAACAAAAGTTTTAAGTGTCATTATTCCTATTAAAACTCCAAGAGAACCAAATATGGGTTTTGTTATTTCTCCATATCCTTTTCCAAAAGCCACAATCCATCCTTCCTTTTTCATTATATGTGGATATACAAGGCTTGAATTATCAGATGTCCAGTAAAGTCCAGCACTTACTGCTATAACTGCAAGGACTGCAAGAATTCCTTCTGCAATCATTCCTCCATAACCTATCTTTTTTGCATCTTTCTCACTTGTTATCTGTTTTGATGTAGTTCCTCCAGCAACAAGTCCATGGAATCCGCTTATAGCACCACATGCAATTATAACACACATCATTGGCCATAAAGGACCTTTTGAACTTTCAAATTTTATAAAAGCAGGGGTATGGAATGTTGGATGGGTTATTAAAAGACCGATATATCCAAATAAAAGACCAAAGAAAAGTACAAATGTGGCAAGATAGTCTCTTGGCTGTAAAAGTATATTTACTGGAATTACAGAGGCAAAAAAAGCATAAATAAGGAGAATTATTGTCCATGTTCTGCTACCATCTGGAATAGAGATTGGGAAATGGTATCCTATAACTATGAGAATGAATAGAATTAAAACTCCAATGAATGAACTTAAAATCTGGTTAACATTCCATTTGTAAAGTAAAAGTCCAACAATGATTGCATCAACTATTAAACCAAATGTTGGAATTACAACTTCAGGTTTTGCTTCAAGAGTTTTCCCACCAACAGCAGCAAATACTGCAATAACAAGGATGAGAGAAAGCCATAAAAAAATACTGAATAATATTTTTGTTAAATAACTTATAGAACTTTCAGCAATATCCCCAACAGATTTCCCATCATTTCTTATTGAAGCCATTAAAGCAGAAAAATCATGTATTCCACCGAGAAATATTGAACCAAGAAGAATCCATATTATTGGAGGGAACCATCCCCAGGAAGCACATGCAATTACAGGACCGATTATTGGTCCTGCTCCTGCAATTGAAGCAAAATGGTGACCGAAAAGGATTGACCAGTGTTTTGCAGGAACATAATCAACTCCATCAGGATGTTCAACTGCAGGTGTCTTTCTGTTTACATCAATTCCCCATATATTTTCAGCAAACTTCCCGTAAAATCTGTAACCAAGGTAAAACAGGAAGAGACAGAGAAGTCCTATGAAAAGTGAGTTCATTTCATATTAACTGTTTTCACATTTTTCAAGCAATTCTTCCCACCTTCTATCAACTTCTTTCTGTATCTCCTCCAGTAATCCAGCATTCTCAGGTTTCAAAAGATGAGAAAATCTTCTCTGCAATTTAAACCATTCAATGACTGGCTTTTTTTCTTTTGGTTTATAAGTCAATCTGTATTTTCCCTCAACAACTTCATAAAGTGGCCATATACATGTCTCAACTGCTAATCTTGAAATTTCTGCTGTTAAAGAAGGGTCATATCCCCATCCAAGTCTGCATGGAGCAAGAACATCAATAAATGTAAAACCATCAAATTTTATAGCCTTTTCAACCTTTGATATCAGGTCATTCCATCTTCCAGGGATTGAAGTCGCAACATAGGGAATTCTGTGAGCAACCATTATTGATGGGAGGTCTTTTTGCCATTGCAATTTTCCCGGTATAACTTTTCCGACAGGAGAAGTTGTTGTATTTGCATACTGTGGAGTTGCTGAAGAACGCTGTATACCTGTATTCATATATGCCTGATTATCATAGCATATATAAAGCATTCTGTGTCCTCTCTCAGCAGCACCTGATAGTGATTGCAGTCCTATATCATAAGTTCCACCATCTCCACCAAATGCAACAAATACAATATCTTCGCTTATCTTTTTCTGTTTTTTAAATGCTCTATATGCGGTTTCAACTCCACTTATTGTTGCAGCAACATTTTCAAAAGCAGAATGTATCCAGGGGACTTTCCATGCAGAATATGGAAATATTGTACTTGCAACTTCAAGGCATCCTGTTGCACAACCAACAACCACCGGTTTATCTATTGCAAGCATTACCATCCTTGCAATCATACCTGCTGCACATCCAGGACATAATCTGTGCCCTGAGACAAATCTTTCCTGCCTTTTTGAAAGTTCTTTTAAACTTGGCATTCTTTTCCTCCTACTCTCTCACACCTATATATTTCAAATTAAATTCTTTCTTTCCAGTTTCAGCTATTTTAAGCAGATCATTGAATATCCCTTCAATGTCTGACTTCTTTATATCCCTTCCACCAAGTCCATATATGAAATCAACAACCTTTGGTCTTTCAGGTAAATCATAAAGGGATGTACATATTTCAGGGAATAAAGGTCCACAGTATGAATTTACTCCATCTGCTCTATCCATAACCCCAACAACTTTTAAATGTGAAAGGGCCTGTGATATCTGGTTGAATGGGAAAGGTCTGAAAATTCTCAATTTTAAAAGTCCAACTTTTTTACCCTTTTTTCTCATCTCATCAACAACTTCTTTTCCAGTTCCGGCGGTTGAACCCATGACAACTATTCCAACTTCTGCATCGTCAAGTCTATAATTTTCAAAAAATCCATAACTTCTTCCAAACTTTTCTCCAAATTCCTTACCAATTTCTGGTATAACTTTTAAAGCATTTTTCATTGCTTCAGCCTGCTGTCTTTTATGTTCAAAATAATAATCCTGCAGGTCAAGTGCACCAATCGTTATTGGTTTATCTTCCCTGGCACTTTTCAATAGATTTTCCCTTTCAGGTGGTTCTCCAACAAATTCTTTTACCTCTTCATCTGTAAGCATATCCATAGTTTCAAGGCAGTGGCTCAATATAAATCCATCTGTTGTAACCATTACAGGGAGCCTGACATCAGGATGTTCAGCAATTCTGACTGCCTGTATAACATTGTCATAAGTTTCCTGGACATTTTCTGAATAAATCTGTATCCATCCACTATCCCTTGCTCCAAGAGTATCTGAATGGTCACAGTGAATATTTATTGGAGCAGATAAAGCACGGTTTACAACAGCCATTATTATCGGTAATCTCAATGCAGAGGCTATATAAAGCATTTCCCACATTAAAGCAAGTCCCTGGGAAGATGTTCCTGTCATTGTTCTTGCTCCTGATGCAGATGCTCCAATACATGCACTCATTGCACTGTGTTCACTTTCAACTGCTATAAACTCTGTTTTTACAAGTCCATCAGCAACAAACTGGGAAAATATCTGGACTATTTCTGTGGCTGGAGTGATTGGATATGCTGCAACTACATCAGGATTGATCTGTCTCATTGCTTCAGCAAATGCTTCATTAGCAGTTTTTGCCACTTTCATTTTTCCATCCCTTTTTCAATAACCATTTCAATTGCATCTTTTGGACACTCATGAGCACATATTCCACATCCCTTACAGTAATCATAATCAATCCCTTCAATCTTTCCATCCTTTACTTTAATAGCACCATCGGGACAGTAAATCCAGCAGAGGAGACAGTTTATACATTTCTCAGGATGATGGATTGGCTTTGAACTTCTCCAGTTTCCTGTTTTAAATTTTAAAGAACTTCCTCCTTCAAGAATATCTCCTTCTGGTAATGTTTTCCATCCTTCCTTTTTTTCCATTTTTATAATCCTTTCACTTCGTTATATGCTCTTTCAATCGCTTTTAAATTTCCTTCTATTATTTCAGGTCTGTTTCTGAATTT
>QNCF01000059.1 GCA_003644395.1 Candidatus Omnitrophota bacterium | reverse complement strand
TCTTGCAATATTCCTTGTTAAAGAATTGTTTGGTGGAATCGGTTTTAATATATTCAATCCAGCACTTGCCTCAAGAGCAATTTTACTCGCATCTTTCCCTATGGATATGACAAGATTTTATCCACCATTTTACTATAAAGTTGACAGTGTAAGTTGTGCAACTCCTTTAGCAATTGTAAAGGAAAATCTTGGAATACAGCTTCCATCATACTGGCAATTATTTATAGGAGAGAGAGCAGGATGTATAGGAGAGACAAGTGCTTTACTTCTTCTGATTGGAGCAATTTTCCTATTATGGAGAAGGGTTATAACCTGGCATATACCTGTCTCATATATATTAACTGTTGCATTCCTTTCTTTTATTTTTAAACAAAATGTGTTATTCCATATTTTAGCAGGTGGATTAATTCTTGGGGCTTTTTTCATGGCTACAGATTATGTAACTTCTCCTTTAACCAAAAAAGGTAAAATAATATTTGGAATAGGTTGTGGAATAATAACTTTCCTGATAAGGATGAAGGGGGGATATCCAGAAGGAGTGTGTTATTCAATATTATTTATGAATATGTTTACACCGATAATTGACAGATATACAATTCCAAGAAAATTCGGGAGTAAAAAATGAAGAGGAAAGAAATAATAGGTGGAATAATAGTCCTTTTCCTTGTCACATCTCTATGTGGTTTCCTGCTTGCAGAAGTATACAAAGCAACATCCCCAAAGATTGAGAAACAGAAAAGATTGGAGGAAGAAAAGTTAAATAAAGAGATATTTCCTGAAGGAGAAAAATTTGAAAAAGTGAAGAAAGGGGATGTTGAATACTTTGTTGTTTATGATAAGAAAAAGAGAAAGATAGGAAGAATTTATACAATAAAATCCCTGGGTTATGGTGGATACATTTATCTAAAAGTGGGGATTGATAATAATTTTAAGATTAAAGGGGTGAAAATATTACAGCATAACGAAACTCCTGGACTTGGTGCAAAAATTACAGAGGATAAGTTTTTAAATCAGTTTAAAAATATTGGAATTGAAAATTTATACCTGAAAAAGGATAATCCAAAAGGGAAAATAGATTCAATAACAGGAGCAACGATATCTTCAAGAGCAGTTGTTAATGGTATAAGGAAACTTATGGAGAAAATTAAAAATGAAAAGATTGATTGATTTTAAAAATTTTACAAAGGGGATATGGAAAGAAAATCCTGTCCTTTATCTCATGCTTGGACTATGTCCATTACTTGCAATATCAGGTTCTGTAAGTGATTCAATCGGTATGGGGATTGCCTTTACATTTGTGCTTGTCTGCTCAAATATTATAATTTCACTTATAAGAAGATTTGTTCCAGCACATGTGAGAATACCTGTTTTTATTGTAATAATAGCAACATTTGTAACGATAACTGATTATTCAGTCGCCGCATTTTCTCCACAATTACATAAAAACCTCGGTGTATTTCTCCCACTAATTGTTGTAAACTGTATTGTTCTTGGAAGGGCTGAAGCATTTGCATCAAAAAATAATGTTATAAATTCTTTTCTTGATGGTCTTGGAATGGGAATTGGTTTTACAATTATTATAGTCTTTATGGCTGTTATAAGAGAGGGGATTGGAAATGGAACCATTATGGGAAGACCAGTTTTTCCTGAAAACTATAAACCATTTTTATTCATGATACTTCCACCAGGGGCATTTCTTGTTATAGGATTTTTGATAGCATTGAAGAATACAATTGAAGGAAGGAGAAAATGTTAAACGAACAGAATCTTTTTCTGATATTTCTTTCTGCTTTTCTTGTAAATAATATACTTCTGATTAAATTTCTCGGGTTATGTTCATTTTTTGGAATCTCATCTGATATAAAGGCATCTGTTGGAATGGGGCTTGCGGTCATATTTGTTATGGTAATGGCATGCTCTGTAAGCTGGGTTGTTTACCATTACATTCTTGCACCATTCCACCTTGAATTTTTAAGAACATTAACTTTCATTCTTACAATCGCCTCTCTTGTCCAGTTTGAGGAAATTTTTATAAGGAAAAAAGCACCTGCTCTTTATAAATCCCTTGGAATTTATCTTCCCTTAATAACGACAAACTGTGCAATACTTGGAGTTGCTTTCCTTGGAATAGATTATAAACTCACATTCATACAGAATCTCCTTTACTCTTTTGGTGCTTCCTGTGGATACTGCCTTTCAATACTCCTTTTTGCTGGAATAAGAGAAAAACTTTCAACAGCACCAATACCTGAAAATTTAAAAGGGATTCCAATAGCTTTTATAACTGCAAGTTTAATGAGTCTTGCTTTCCTTGGATTTAAAGGACTTTTTAAACTTTAAAGAAAGAAGAACCATCACAGTTCTTTGTATTTAATTCAGAGAAACCTTCCCTGCAACTTGAAAAATCCATCTTTTCTTCCAGAGTTATCCTGTAAACCTCCTCTATCAATTTCCTCCTGAAATTTTCTGGAAGATAAAAATACCCTCTTTTCCTCTCACCTTCAACAATGTATAATCTTTCCCATAATTCCTTATACTGAGGAAATATCTTCACCATTCTTTTAAAACTATCTGGTCTTGCTTTAAAAGTAGATGTTATTATCTGTTTAACTCCCCTTTTTTTCAATTCTTTTATTATTTCACCTATTTTCCCTGTATTTAAAGGATAAATCAAAGGGTCAACTCTGCAGACCACAGGGAAATACTTTGATAGAATCTCAATGGCTTTTAATCTTTCACAAGGTAAGGGAGCAAAAGGCTCTATTTTCTCAGAAATTTCCTCATCAAGGGTTGTTAATGTGATGGATATTACAAGATTTTTAAATTCCTTCAAAATATCAATGTCTCTCAAAATAAGGTTTGATTTTGTAACAATCATAATTTTAAATGGATATTCCTTTAAAATTTCAAGAGTTTTCCTTGTCAACTCTAAATTTTTCTCCATTGGCTGGTAAGGGTCTGAGGAATTTGAAATTGTGATATAGGATGTCTCTTTTATCTTTTTAATCTCCCTTGCAATCCTTTTTAAAAAGTTATTCTTCGGTCTTGGATTATAAAAATCCCTTATATATGAGGAGGCATAACAGTAAATGCATCTATGACCGCAACCTGTATATGGAGAAAGGCTGTATTTTTCAGGACATGTGCATAACTCACCTTTCCATGGGTCAAATTCCCTTATAAGTTGCATCTTCTAAATTTTTTTATAAAATTTCTACATTGTCAAAAAAAATAATATAATTTTTACAAAAACGGAGAGGTGAAAATGTGGCAGGCAGTTATAGTTGTTGGTGGATTGGGAATTTTATTTGGAATAACTTTAACATTTTTCCACATTAAATTCCATGTTGAGGAAAATCCAATTATTTCAAAGATACAGGAACTTCTTCCAGGAGCAAATTGTGGAGCGTGTGGATATGCAGGATGTTCTGCCTTTGCTGAAGCGGTTGCTTCCGGGAAAGAAGAACCAGAAAAATGTGCAGGTTTGAGTGAGGAAAATCTTAAAAAAATATGTGCTCTTTTAGGGATTGAGGAAAAAGAAAAAAGGAAAATGGTGGCGAGGGTATTTTGCTGTGGAAAGAATGTCAGAAGAGTTTTCAATTCACCTGTTAAAGATTGCAGACAGTTAAAGGCTCTTTACAATACAAATCTGGAATGCGAATACGGGTGTATAGGACTTGGAAGTTGTGAAAAGGCATGTCCTTTCGGGGCTATAAGTATGGAAGATGGGATTCCAAAAATAGATGAAGAGAAATGCACTGGATGCGGGAAATGTGTGGAGGTATGCCCTCAAAATATAATCCATCTTGTCCCATACGAAAATAAAGTTTATGTGGCATGTTCATCACACGATAAAGGAGCAAAGGTAATTAAGATATGTGAGAATGGGTGTATAGGTTGCGGAAAGTGTGTAAAGGTGTGTGAAAATGGTGCCATTAAACTTGAGGAAAATCTTGCAGTTGTAGATTTTGAAAAATGTGATGGTTGTGGAAAATGTATTGAAGCATGCCCCAGAAAAGTGATATTTCCTGTTAGGAAAGAAGTAGCAGTTTTAAATAAATGAGGGAGAAAAATGTAAAACTTATTTTGAGTTTTGATGGAAGCGGTTTTTATGGATGGCAAAGACAGAAAGATAAAATAAGTATTCAGGAGACAATTGAAAATGCTGGCCTTAAAATCTTTGGAAAGGAGATAAAGATAAAAGGGTGTGGAAGAACTGACAGTAAAGTCCATGGGCTTTCTTATGTTGCAAATTTTAAGATTGAGACAGATTTAAAAGAGGAGGAGATTAAGGGAGCTTTCAACTCAAATCTGCCACCATCAATAAGGATTAAAAAAGTAGAAATTGAAAAAGATGATTTTCATTCAAGGTACAGTGCAAAAAGTAAAGTTTACAGATATCTCATCACTCAATCGCCATCTCCATTTCTCCAGAGATATGCTTATTATGTAAAGGAGAAAATTGATATTAAAAGGATGGAAATTGCTTCAAAATATATTATTGGAAAACATGATTTTACCTCATTCTGTGCATCAGGGAGTTCTGTAAAAGATAAAGTAAGGGAGGTGAAAAGGATAGAGATAAAGGAGGAAAATTTCACAATTGACCCTGAGATAAAAATTTTAATAATTGAAATTGAAGCAGATGGTTTTCTTTATAAAATGGCAAGAAATATTGTTGGCACTTTAATAGAAGTCGGAAAAGGTAAAATAGAACCGGAAGATGTGAAAAAGATTATTGAAGCAAAAGATAGAAAAATTGCACCCCCTACTCCACCACCTCATGGGCTGTACCTTAAACAGGTGAAATATTAAAATGGAAAAAATATATCAGGAACTTAAAAAAACATTCAAAGAAAGGATTAAAAAAGATTATCCACTTTCTGAATTCACAACTTTTAAAACAGGAGGTAAAGCAAAAATAATTGTTTTTCCAGAAAATATAGATGAGGTTAAAAAAATATTAAAAATTTCTTCTGAATATGGAATAAAGACTGTTTTCCTTGGAAATGGTTCAAATGTTCTTATAAGTGATGATGGAATTGATGGGATTGTGATTATTACATCTTTGATGAAAAATATTGGAATTGAAAATGGATATATATTTGCTGAATGTGGAGTAAAGATAAGTTCTTTATTAAAGTTTCTCATTTTAAACAAAAAAGGTGGACTGGAATTTCTTGCAGGAATCCCTGGAACTGTTGGTGGGGCAACATTTACAAATTCTGGACTTAAAAAAGAATGGATATCTAAAAGGATTAAAAAGGTGGATGTTCTGGATAAAGAGGGAAATATTTTATCACTTAAAGATTCAAGTCTGAAGTTCTCTTACAGAAAATCAAATCTGGAAGGTTATTTCATATGGAAAGTATATCTTGAATTGATGGAAAAAAATGAAGAGGAAATTAAAGAAGAAATAAAAAAATTCATCATTATGAGGAAAAAGAAGCAACCGATTGGAGAAAGATGCGCTGGTTCTGTTTTTAAAAATTTAGAAAATGGTATCTTTGCAGGGAAAATTATTGAAAATTGCGGATTGAAAGGTTACAGAATTGGAGGTGCAAAAGTATCTGAGAAACATGCTAATTTTATTATAAATACCGGAAATGCAACTTCTTCACAGATTTATTCGCTTATAAAATTAATTCAAAAAATTGTGAAGGAAAAGTATAATATAGAACTTGAAACTGAAATTAAACTTATCGGGAAGTTTTAATGAAGATAGTGATACTTGCAGGAGGAGACAGTAGCGAAAGGGAAATATCTTTAAGGTCAGGAAAGGAAGTATTTAATGCTCTCAAGAAAAAGGGACATGAACTTTTCCTTCTTGACCCTGTTGAAGAGAATTTTTGCGAGAAGATATTGAAGATAAAACCTGATTGTGTATTTATAGCATTGCATGGTGGAAAGGGAGAAGGTGGGATAATACAGGGATTTTTGGAAACATTAAATATACCTTATACAGGTTCAGATACACTTTCTTCTGCAATCTGTCTTAATAAACTTATTTCAAAGAAAATTCTTAAATTCCACAAAATTCCAACACCTGATTTCATTGTTGTGGATAAATCATTCTCTCCAGAAAAGATACCTTTCAAATACCCTGTTGTTGTAAAACCTGCAAGTCAGGGTTCAACCATAGGTATAAAAATTGTTGAAAAGGAATCTGAACTCTATAAGGCTATAAAAGAAGCATTCAATTATGATAATGAAGTATTTATTGAAAAATATATAGATGGGAAAGAAGTGACGGTAAGCATTATTGGAAATGAAAATCCAAAAGTTATGCCGATAATTGAAATTATTACTCCAACAGGATTTTATGATTATAAAGCAAAATATACACCTGGAGGTAGTATCCATAAAATACCCCCAGATTTACCTGAAAATGTTATTAAAAAGGTTGAAGATGTTGCAATTAAGGCTTATAAAGCAGTGAAATGTTCGGGATTTGCAAGGATAGAAATAATCGTAAGTAAAAAAGGAACCCCTTACATACTTGATATAAATACAATTCCGGGTCTTACAAAAACAAGTCTATTTCCAGATTCAGCAAAAGCAGCTGGAATTCCTTTTGAAGAACTGTGCGAGAAGATTATAAATCTTGCGCTTGAGAAATGGAAGAAAAAACAATAGAAAGGATTAAGAAATTGAAAAGGGAAAAGTGGGAAAGAAGGAAGAAAAAGATAAAAGTTTTTTTCATCATTTTTGGAATAATCTTTGCAATAATAGGTTTTATAGAGATAAAAAGGCTTCTCATCTCATACCTTTGGAATCTTGAAATATTTAAAATAAAAAGGATAGAAGTATACCCTGAAAACCTAACCCCTCTTCTAACAGGGATTATAGAACTTGAAAGAGGAACAAATCTTTTATTTGTGGATATAAAAAGTATTGAAAGGAGAATAAAAAGTTTGAAAACAGTTGAAAAATGTGAAGTAATAAAA
This sequence comes from Candidatus Omnitrophota bacterium, assembly GCA_003644395.1. GTDB lineage: Bacteria > Ratteibacteria > UBA8468 > B48-G9 > JAFGKM01 > B48-G9. The sequence goes on along the minus strand of QNCF01000059.1, from coordinate 634 downwards.
ATTTTCCCTTCAACTTTACAGATAAACATCTACCTAAGAAAACCATGGGTAATTCTCAAAAAAAGAGAAAGGACTGTAACTATTGACAGGGAGGGAGTTATAATTCCATCTGTTGAAAATAAAGAGAGTTATTGGCAGATTGAAGGGATAGAATTTGGGAATGGAGTTGTAAAGGAAAAGGATAAAATTGGTATTTTGAGGGAAATTGAGAGATGGTATAATTTTTTTAATATTGCAACTTTATTTAAAATAAAAAGAGTGGATATGAGTAATGTTGAAAAGATAATCCTTGATGATGGTGAAAGAAAAGTCTATCTATACCCTTCAGATTTAAAAAAAGAATTTGAAAATTTGAAAATTGTAATTGGAGAATGCAAAAAAAGAGATTTCAAATGGGAATATATAGACATGAGATTTAAAAATCCATATGTAAAGAAGAAAAATGAATGAGGAGATTATAACAGCTCTGGATCTTGGCAGTAGTAAAATATTTGGAATTACAGGGATAAGAAGAGAAAATGGAATTGAAATAATTGGAGAGGAGACAATATATCCAACAGAAGAAGTGATAAAGAAGGGAAGAATTATTGATATGGAAGGAGTGACAAATTATGTTTATGAAGTATTTGATTCT
>QNCF01000058.1 GCA_003644395.1 Candidatus Omnitrophota bacterium | reverse complement strand
TTCAAGATATTTCTTATCAACAGGAGAAAGTTCTTCTTCTCCGATAATTGTTGCAAGTCCTCTTATGTCTTTTACCTTTGCATAACTTGCAAAAAGTTGAAAAGCAAGATGAGGATGGTCTTCTCTGGTATATCCTTCTCCTATGTTATCTTTCATCAATCGGGAGAGGGAAGAAAGAACATCTATTGGTGGATATAAACCTCTATTATGAAGTTCCCTATCAAGCACAATCTGTCCTTCTGTTATATATCCGGTAAGATCTGGTATTGGGTGTGTTATATCATCATTTGGCATAGAAAGAATAGGAATTTGAGTTATTGAACCGTTTATTCCCTGAATTACTCCCGCCCTTTCATATAAACTTGCAAGGTCACTATAAAGATACCCTGGATATCCCTTTCTTGCAGGTATTTCACCTCTTATTGATGATATTTCTCTTAATGCTTCACAGTAGTTTGTCATATCTGTCAGTATAACAAGGACATGTAAATTTTCTCTGAAAGCAAGGTATTCAGCACAACTTAAAGCAAGTCGTGGTGTGAATATTCTTTCAATGGCGGGACTGTCTGCAAGAGAAAGGAAAACTGCGGTATTTTCAAGTGCTCCTGATTCTTTAAAACTGTCAATAAAAAATCTTGCTGTATCAAATTTAACTCCCATAGCGGCAAAAACAATACAGAATTCTTCTCCCTTTACTTTTGCCTGACGCACTATTTGAGTTGCAAGGATGTTCTGTGGCAGTCCGCTTCCTGAAAAAATTGGGAGTTTTTGTCCTCTTACAAGAGTATTCATAATATCAATTGCTGATATTCCTGTTTCTATGATATTGTTTGGATAATCTCTTGCTGATGGGTTTATTGCACTTCCATTTATATCCACCATTTCTTCATAAGCAGGATAGGGTAAGTTATCCATTGGTTTTCCAAGTCCATCAAAAATTCTTCCAAGAAATTCCTTTGAGACACCGATTTTTAAAGGAGTTCCTTTAAAGCTTACTCGACAATTTTTTAGAGAAAGACCTGCTGTTCCGCCAAGAACTTCAACAACTGCAAATCCATCTCCAACTTCAAGAGTTATACCGATTTTTGTCTTTCCTGAACTATCAGTTATTTCAACAAGTTCATTATATCCAGCATTATGGATATTTTTTATTATAAAAATGGGACCTGAAACTTCTTCAAGTTCTGTGTATTCTCTCAATCTGTAATCTGCCATTTAAAAATTCTCCTCTTTCAATTTTTCATCAATTTCCTTTATTAACTTTTCAATTTCATTGATTTTATCTTCTGAATAAGTTGTTTTCATCCTTACAATTTTCTGATAAATATCGGTATTTTTTAACTCCTCTATTCTTATTCCCTTTTTTATAAGGTCTCTGCTTTTTTGATAGAAAAGAATAATTGCTGATAACATCAAATATTGTTTTTTTATTGATGTGAAAGTATCAACCGGGTCAAAAGCATTCTGTTGTAAAAAAGCATTTTTAAATAAAGAACAGATTTCAAGAACAAGTTGTTGTTGTTGAGGTAAAACATCAGGACCAACAATTTTAACAACATTCTGAAGTTTTTGCTCCTGTTGAAGAAGGTTCATTATTATAATTCTCTTTTCGTAAAAATCTTCACTTATATTTTCATCCCACCAAATTTTTATTTCATCTATGTATTCAGTGTAACTGTCCACCCAGCTTATAGAGGGAAAATGTCTTGCGTTTGCCAGTTCTTTGTCAAGTGCCCAGAATGCTCTTACAAATCTTTTTGTATGTGAGGTAACTGGTTCAGAAAAATCACCCCCTGGAGGAGAAACAGAAGCAATTATTGAAACAGAGCCAGTTGTATCCGCAAGTGTTTTAACATTTCCACTTCTTTCATAAAATTCAGCAAGACGAGTCGCAAGATAGGAAGGGAACCCTTCTTCAACAGGCATTTCTTCCATCCTGCTTGCAAGTTCTCTCAATGCCTCTGCCCATCTTGAAGTTGAATCAGCCATTAAAGCAACATTGTATCCCATATCTCTGTAATATTCTGCAAGAGTTATACCAGTATAAATACTTGATTCTCTTGCTGCAACAGGCATATTGGAAGTATTGGCAATTAATATCGTTCTTTCAAGAAGTATCTTTTTACTTCTTGGGTCAATGAGTTTCTGGAAGTTAAACAGGACATCTGTCATCTCATTTCCTCTTTCTCCACAACCAACAAAAACAACTACATCCGCATTACTCCATTTAGCAATCTGGTGTTGAATAACTGTTTTACCAGCACCAAAACCACCGGGGACAGCAACACATCCACCTTTTGCCACAGGAAATAAAGTATCAATAACTCTCTGCCCTGTAACTAATGGTTCAGAAACAGGGATTTTTTCTTTATAAGGTCTTGGAATTCTAACAGGCCACTTCTGCAACATCTTTATCTCTTTTTCTCCATTTTCTGTTTCCACAACTGCTATTGTTTCTTCAACCGTATATTTTCCTGAAGGAACAATTTTTTTAATTTTCCCTTTTATGTCAGGAGGAACAGGTATTCTATGTAAAACTTGAGATGTTTCTTCCACTTCTCCAATATACTCTCCCCCTTTTATTTCATCACCTTCTTTTTTTAATGGTTTAAAATCCCACTTTAACTTTCTATCAAGAGGTGGAATATCAACCCCTCTTTCAATAAAATTTCCTTTTTTTTCTTTTATTTTCTCAAGAGGTCGCTGTATTCCGTCAAATATCCCCTTTAAAAGACCTGGACCAAGTTCAACAGAAAGGGGAAGTCCTTCAGAAAATATTGGGTCTCCTGCTTTAAGAAGAGTTGTGTCTTCATATACCTGAATCCAGATTTTATTTTCTTTAAGACGAACAATTTCTCCAACAAGTTTCTCATTACCTACTTTAACCATATCCATCATTTTCATATTCTCTTCAGTTATCCCTATAATAATTGGTCCTGAAACTTTCAAAATTTTGCCTATCTCTCTTTCCATTAAAACACCTCTTTTACTATTTCCTTATAGATTTCCTCATATTTTCTTTTAATGCGTGCTTTAAAAGTGTCATCATATAAAATTTTTCTATCATAAGAAGAAATAATTACTCCTGAGTCATCAAAATCTTCTTGTTTGAGTTCAATTTCTATTCCTTCTCCAATCTCTTTTTTTATTTCTTCAATAAACTCTGGATTGAAAATTTCTTTATCATATTTTGAGTAATAAATAATTATATTTTTAGTTCCAATAGTTTTTATTCCTTCCATTATTGACTTTCTTAAAAAACTTCTGTAATTTTTATTGTTTCTGAAATTTTTTCCATACTTTTCAAGTTTTTCAAATATATCATTTATAAACTTCCCTCTTTCTTCAAGAATTGCTCTTTTTTTTTCAAGGCGCATGGATGTCATATACTTTTCCCTTATTTTCTCTATTTCTTTTTTCATTTCTTCAATCAATCTTTCCCTTTCCTTTTCCCCCTGTTTTCTCCCTTCTTCAATTATCTCTTTGACTTTCTTTTCTCCTTCTTTAACAATTCTTTCTCTTCCCTCTTTTCCTTTTCTTTTTATTATTTCAATTATTGTTGTTATATCTTTTTCCATTTTATAAACTTATTCCTATCGCTTCTTTTAAAAATTGTTTTGCGCTTTTCTCTTCAAGTTTCTTATCTTTTGAAGGTATTTCAATCACAAGTGGGAAAACATAATTATAAATTTGTTTTTCAATATCCTCTTTTATCAATGAAGAAATTACTTTTGTAACAAGAATAATCCCGACATCTTTCCTTGAAATTGTCTCTTTAAATAATTCTTTTGCTTCAGAGAAATCTTTTACAACTATTGTCTCAATGCCTGAAATTTTAAACCCGATACTGCTTTCTTCGTCACAAATACAAACAAGTTTCATTTTATTTTTCCCAGTATCATAATCGCAATTATAATTCCATAAATTGCAATCCCTTCAGCAAGTCCAACAATTACAAGAATTTTTCCAAATGATTCTGGCTTTTCTGAAATTGCCCCAACTGCTGCTGCTCCAACATATGCAACTGCAATTCCTGCTCCAAGTGCTGCAAGACCGGCTGAAAGGGCAGATGCGAAGTAAGGTAAGTGTGAAGAACCTGATATTCCTTCAGCAAAAGCGAAATTACCTGAAAATACAAAATAGAATATACAAAATCCGATAAATTTCAAAAGTCCTTTCCCTTTCATCATATTTTCCTCCTATTTTTCAACTTTTATTGGTTGATATATTTTTTTACCTGTAATAAAAAATTTTGAGAAGAATTCATAATAATTTAACCTCAATGCTTGAATTGAGACAATCATCCCTTCAAGAATAATAACAAATATATTACCCATAATTATAATAAACCAGGATAAAGAACCATTAGCAATGTGATTTAAAATTTTTGATATCTGGAAAATTGCAATGAAAAGACCTGTGTGAGCAAGAGAAAAAGCAGAAAGACGAATAAATGAGATGGTATTTGAAAGATAACCCAGAGCAGTTTCTATAAGTTCCATTAACTTCTCAAAAAATCCACTTAATATATTGGCTTCTTTTCTCCTGAATATAGAAAGAAAAATTGGACCAGAAATAAAAAGAGTAAATAAGAATAGAAGAACAATAAAATAAGATATGTGAATAGGAATTTTTTGACTTATTTTTTTTATTATCATTCCTGTTGAGAACCAGTAAATAAGTCCAGAAATTAAACCATTTTTATCGAAAAATAATTTTTCATAATCTTTCTCCCTTGCTGAATTTATTAAATTAAAAATTATCCCGGCAGTAATTACTGAAATTCCTGTAAAAATACCTATCTTTACCAGTTTCATTGTATTCTCTATTGGTTTAAAAAACAAAGGATGAAAATCAATTCCAAAGAAACTTCCGAAAAGAATTCCAAATAGTGAAGAACTTATACCTGCATACATTATTAACTTCCCGGAGTTTTTCATAATTTCTTTCTTCTGATAAAACAGAAACATCCCGAGTAAAAATAGAATAAGTCCATGTCCTGCGTCAGAAAACATAAAACCAAACATAAAGATGAAAGTTAAAGCAATGAAAAAAGTAGGGTCAATTGTTTTATATCCTGGTATTCCAAAAGTAGAAACAAGCATTTCAAATGGTTTCAAAAATTTATTATTTCTAATTTTTACAGGAATTTCTTTACGGTCAATTTTTATATCCTCTGCTTCTTTTTCTATCCAGAATGGTAAATTTTTTATTTTCCCCCTTATCTTTTTTTCATCCTCTTCAGGTATCCATCCACATATAATAGTTGTTTCATCTGTGTTAGCAGAAAAGTTTTTAAACTTAAGGATTGCTTTTCTTTCAGAAATGAAAGATAGTATAGCATTTATTTCTTTATTTTTCTTCAAAAGATAATTTTTTATTTCTTCTTCAATTTTCCTGATTTCTCCTTTTTCTCTCTCAAGTTTTTTTTCAATTTCCTCTTTTTTTTGAGATATTTGCCACAGATTTTCTGGGTATTCATATTTTTTTACATTTAACTTTTCCATTATTTCTTCAACTTTATGAATGTTTTCTTTAAGAATTATAAGAGAATAGAACAACTCATTTTTATCTATTTCTCTTAAAAAATGAAGAATATGGTGAATATTTTTTAATTTTTCTTCAAGTAAAAGTAACTTTTCTTTTTCTACTGAAATGAAGTAAATTTTTATAAATGAATAATATGAATCTGGTTTAAATGGGAGGAAGTTAAACTGTTTACCTATCTGAAGTTTTTTTTCTTCCTGTTGTATTTCCTTTTGAAGTTTTTCTTCCTTTTCAGTAATAGGTTGAATATATTTTTCAATTTCTACAAGTATTTTTTCAACATTCTGGTAAGTGAGATTTTCTGTTTTTTCCCATTCAAAATGCAATTTTGCTTTTTCCGTTAGTTTCTTTATCCGTTCCTCAATTCTTAATATTTCTTTCTCCTCTTCTTTCATTCCCACAGGCAATTTTATGTCTTTTTCTATCTCTTCTATGTTAACAGGATGTAAAACTCCCGCATTTATAAATTCCTTCATAATTTTTTCACTTTCTTCCTTCATAACAATGCAACTTAAAAATTTCATTTTGCTTATCATTTTAACACCATCTTAAGTTTTTCTCTTTCCCAGTTATACTTTTTTCCGTAAAGAAGTGAAATTAAGTTTTTTGTTTCTCTTTCCTTCAAAATCATATATCCAACAGGTGTTCCAATTGTAAATGGAAAACCATATAAAATTTTATGTATGTTGTCATAAAGAATTTGATAAAGAAAATTTTCAAATTTATAATAGTCACTATTTAGAAATTCTGTAAGAGAAGCATAAGGTGTTTTTGATAGAAAATCAAGAAAATCTTTTTCTGTCTTAAGTTTTTTCTCTTTTAGATTAATATATTTCCCTTCCAGAATGATGAAAGAATACAATTTTGAAATTTTTGAAGGGTAGTACTTTATTATTCTAAAAAGAAACCTTATGTTTTCTATATCAACAATTACCCCGATTATTCTCTTCATAACTTCTCTATCCATTTTTGATAATTTCTGACTTTCTTCTATCAATTTTTTATAATAGTAAATATCCACAAAAATTTCAGGATAAAAAATTGATTTTTCTTCATTGTAGAAATTTTTTGCTTCAATGAGTGGCTTTTTATATGGAGTTTTTTCAACAAGTGAGATTATCTCATCATATGATGAGGAATCTATAATTTTTTTATAATCAATTTTATGAACTATTTTTTCTTCTATAAAAAAATTGTGTATGTTGTTAGAAACTTTTTTATGCCATAATGAAAGTGCTGTTTTTATCTGTTCTACTTCATATTTCTCTATAAAAAGAGAAATAAATTCTTTTTCTCTTCTTGTTGGAATGAAGTTTTTAATTTTTCTGCATATTCCTATATCATTCTTTTTAAGAATTTTTTCTGTTAAAGGTAGATTTTCCAACTCTTTTTTATGAATTTTTGAAAAAATATTTCTATAATATTTTTTATTTTTTAATTCTTCAATTATTCCATCTATATCCTTCATATAAAGGGAGAAAAATTCTTCTTTTGTTAAGAGGTAAGAAAGCATTGCTCTTATTTTTCCATTGGCAAACGAATATTTTGTAATCTCAAGCATTTTTATTCAATGATTTTAAAAAATAATCTTTCAATAAGGTCATCAATATTTTTTTCAATTTCATCCAATGATTTTTTTACTTCTTCCCTTGCTTTTTTTATTTCTTCTGAAAGTTTTTTTTCAAGATTTCTTTTTTCTTCTTTTATTTTATCTGCTATCTCTTTTTTTGTTTCTTCAGATATCTTATTTTTATTAGCAGCACTTTCATCCTTTGCTTTCTGTATATCAATATCTACTTTTTTCCTGACCTTTTCAGTTTCACGCTTTTCTTTTTCTTCCTGCTCAATAATTTTTTCTATAATTTCTTTCATTTTTCTAAAAGTAAAGGATAGAGGGATATATCCTATTTTATTTTAAAAAAATTCCTTTGTAAACATACCGCCATTCCTCAAAAATAATCTCTATGAAAGTGAGGAAGATAATTTTACAATAAGCACAGAATACACAAGGAAAATAGCAATCCAGTTATAAAATTCAGAATTTTTTTTGACACCAGACCAGGAGAAATTTTCTATTTTTGTTTTCTTAAAAGAAGGGAAAAAAACAGGAACTTTTTTACTATA
>QNCF01000057.1 GCA_003644395.1 Candidatus Omnitrophota bacterium | reverse complement strand
AGTTGTGTTCAATGTTGTTATATCACTTCCTGCTTCTGGTTCAGTTACTGCAAAGGCAGCAATTTTTTCTCCTTTTGCAATAGGTGGAAGGTATTTTTTCTTCTGTTCTTCATTTCCAAAAAGAACTATTGGAAAAGTTCCGAGAGCAGTTCCTGCATAAGATAAAGCAATTCCACCACAAATTCTACTAAGTTCTTCAATGACAAGACATAACTCAAACACACCATAACCAAGTCCTCCATATTCTTCTGGAACAAAAACACCAAACAGGTCCGAATCAGCAAGAATTTTAACTATATCGTGAGGGAATGTTTCGTTTTCATCATACTCTGCTCTCTTTGGTAAAATTTTCTCTTCTGCTATTTTCCTTGCAAGGTCTTTTATCATCTGTTGTTCTTCTGTGAGGAAATATTCCATATTTTTCTCCTTTTTTATTCGTATTTTTTAGCAACAAGTGTAATATTATGTCCACCAAATCCAAAGGAATTTGAGAGAGCAACTTTTACTTCTTTTTCAATTGCTTCGTTTGGAACATAATTTAAATCACATTCAGGGTCAGGGTATTCATAGTTAATAGTGGGTGGAATTATATTTTCTTTTATTGTCATACAGGTTATAACAAATTCAACTCCTCCTGCTGCCCCAAGAAGATGTCCTACCATTGACTTTATTGAACTAACAGGTATTTCATATGCTCTTTCACCAAAGGTCTTTTTTATTCCGACTGTTTCACTTTTATCATTCAATTTTGTAGAAGTTCCGTGAGCATTTATATAATCAACTTCTTCTAAAGGGACTTTAGAATTTATAAGAGCATGTTTCATTGCAAGATATGCACCTTCTCCAGATGGGTCAGGGGCTGTCATATGGTAGGCATCGCAACTCATTCCATAGCCAGCAAATTCAGCATATATTTTTGCTCCTCTCTTTTTAGCATGCTCTTCTGTTTCAAGGACAACAATGCCTGCTCCTTCGCCCATAATAAAACCATCTCTCTCTTTATCAAAAGGTCTTGACGCTTTTTGTGGCTGGTCATTTCTTGTTGATAGTGCTTTCATTGAGCAAAAACCAGCAAGTCCTAATGGTGTAATACAGGACTCTGTTCCACCTGCAATTATAATATCGTAGTTGCTTTCCCTCATAAAACAAATGGCAGAACCGAGAGCGTGAGCACCTGATGCACAGGCACTTACAGTCGCAAAATTTACTCCTTTTAATCCATAATAAATTGCTACCTGTCCTGCAGCCATATCAGGTATTAACATTGGAATAAGAAAAGGAGACACCCTTTTTGGACCCGATTTAAGAAGTATTTCATGTTGTTTTTCAATTATTCTAAGGCCACCTATTCCTGCTCCTATTATTACACCGACCTTTTCATTATCTTCTTTTTCAATTTCTAATCCACTATCTTTAATTGCTTCATCAGTTGCTTTTAGAGCAAACTGAACGAATTTATCCATCTTTCTTTTTTCTCTTGGATGGATAAAGTCAATTTCAAAGTTTTTTACTTCTGCACCAATTTTCGTATCAAATTCAGAAACCTCAAAACTTTTAATAGTATCTATTCCACTTACACCATTTATAAGATTTTCCCATGTTGTTCTTAAATCATTTCCAACAGGAGTAACACAACCAAGACCTGTTACAACAATTTTTTTCATTTTTTCTTCTCTGCAATATAGTTTATTGCATCACCAACTGTTCTTATTTTTTCAGCATCTTCATCAGGAATTTCAAGTCCAAACTTTTCTTCAAAATCCATAACAAGTTCTACAGTATCAAGAGAATCAGCACCAAGGTCATCAACAAAAGAAGCATTTTCACTAACTTCACTTCCATCAACTCCAAGTTTTTCTACAATAATATCTTTTACTATTTTTGCAATTTCTTCTCTTTCCATCTTCTCTCCTCCTTTTTTACATTACAAAACCGCCATCTATTCTTATTACCTGTCCTGTTATATAGTTTGATTTATTACTACCTAAAAATGAAACAAGTTCTGCCACTTCTTCCGGTGTTCCAAATCTCCTCAAAGGTATTTTATTTAGCATATCTTCCTTAGTTTTTTCTGGTAAATTTTCTGTCATTCTTGTCATAATATAACCAGGTGCAATTGCATTTACATTTATATTTGCTCTTGCAAATTCCTTAGCACAAACTTTTGTAAGAGCAATCAAACCTCCTTTTGAAGCAGCGTAATTTGCCTGCCCTATATTGCCTATCTGTCCTATTATTGAGGCAATGTTTATTATTTTGCCTTTTTTTCTTGAAAACATAATACGTCCTATTATTTTACTACATAGAAATGCACCTTTCAAGTTTACATCAATTACTTCATTCCATTCCTCTTCTGTCATCTTCAAAACAATTTTATCTTTTGTTATTCCAGCATTGTTTATGAGAATATCTACAGTTTCAAATTTCTCAATTATCTGGTTGGTTGCTTTTTCAATATCTTCTGAATTTGTAATATCAACCTTCATAGCAATATATTCAACTCCTTTTTTTTCAAGTTGTTTACAATAATCCTCATCAATTAAAACATCCCATAGAACAAGTTTTGCTCCTTCTTCAGCAAGTTTATTTGAAATTGCTTTTCCTATTCCACCAAAAGCACCTGTAATAACAACAACTTTATTTTCCATTTCAATCTCCTTTTGTCCACTTTATTAAATTTGATGCCCAGGTTAGTCCACCACCAAAAGAAACTGTCAGTATATAATCACCTTTTTTTATCAGTCCTTTTCTGTGAGCATGGTCAAGAGCAATAGGAACACAGGCAGCAGACATATTTCCATATTTTTCAATATTTATAAAAAATTTTTCTGCAGGCATTTTTAAATTTTTAGCAACTCCCAGAATAATTCTTAAATTTGCCTGATGTGGAATAACAAGGGAAATATCTTCTTTTTTCATTCCATATTTATCAAGGACTTTATTAATTGCTTCACACATAGTTATAATTGCAATTTTAAAAAGTGGTTGTCCTTCCATTTTCATAAAATTAAGACGATTTTCTACAGTATAAAAAGAAGAAGGTAATCTTGAACCTCCTGCAGGAGCGTGTAAAAGTTCTTCATAACCTCCATCAGAAGCAAGGAATGAACCAATTATTCCTTCTTCTTCTGAACTGCTGACAATAGCCGCACCTGCTCCATCTCCAAGAAGAACGCAGGTGCTTCTATCAGTGTAATCAGTAATTCTGCTCATACATTCTGCTGCTACAACTGCGCCCTTTTTATAGGTGTTTGTTTCTATTAAATTTCTTGCAATTTCAAGTCCATAGAGAAAACCAGAACAGGCAGCAGATATATCAAAAGCAACCTTTCCTTTAAGTCCAAGTTTGTGTTCAATAAGACAGGCAGTTGATGGGAAAAATTTATCAGGAGTTATTGTTGCACATAAAATAAAATCAAGTTCTTCAGAGGAAATTTTTGCATCTTTACATGCATCAAGAATTGCTTCTTTCCCCAGGTCAGAAGATGCCATTCCTTTTGGTGCAACTCTTCTTTCTTTTATCCCTGTTCTTGTTGTAATCCACTCGTCAGAAGTATCAACTATCATTTCCATATCTTTATTTGTCAGAACAATTTCAGGTAAGTAAGAACCAGTTCCTTCTATAACAACTCCCATTTAATTCTCCTTATTTTTCATTTTTTCCTTCATAATACTTAAAAAATCAGAATCCACTATTTTTTTACCAAGTTTCATAGCACTATAAATTGCTCTTGGTGAAGACCTCCCATGAGAAATAAGGACAATTCCATCAACTCCAAGAAGTATTCCTCCTCCATATTCAGCATAGTCGGCTTTTCTTGAAAATTCTTTAAGGTTTTTTGCAACAAGTAATGTTGCTATTTTTCCTGCTACATTTTTCCTTAAATATCTTAAAAGGAGTGTTTTAAAAGACCTTGTAATTCCTTCTGATGTTTTTAAAACAACATTTCCAGTAAAACCATCTGTTACAATAACATCTGCTTTATCTGTAAAAATTTCCTGTCCTTCAATATTCCCTATAAAGTTTATCCCATCTGATTTTTCCATTAACTTATATGCTTGTTTTCTTAAATCATCACCTTTTGTTTCTTCTTCTCCAATATTTAGAAGAGCAACTTTTGGTTTTTTAATATTAAAAACAATTTCTGCATAAATACTTCCCATTATTGCTGACTGTAAAAGATGAGACGATTTTACATTTACATTTGCTCCTGCATCAAGAAAAATTGTATTTCCTCTTGAGATGTTTGGAAGCAAAATTGCAATTACAGGTCTTTCCACTCCTTCAATTAAACCAAGATTGGAAATTGAAAGTGCTACAAAAGCAGCGGTATTGCCTGCACTCAATGCAATATCAACCTTTTTTTCTTTTAGTAATTGTAAACTTCTTGCCATTGTAGTATCTTTTTCTTTCAGTAATTGCCTGTTTATTTTTTCTCCCATAGGTATGAATTTTTTACATTCAACTATTGAGTATATTTCAGAATTTAAGTTAGAAAGAAATGAAGAAAATTTTTGTTTTTCTCCAACAAGAACAACTTTCAAATCATCATTATCTTTTATGAATTCAAGTGACTTCACAGTAGAAAAAGGTGCTTTATCACCACCCATCACATCAAGTGCAATTGAAATATTTTTCATTCCTTCTTGCCTTTTTCTTTAATAGGAACAACCAGTTCGCCTTTATAGTATCCACATTTTGGACAAACTGAATGGGGCGCTTTTAATGCACCGCAATCTGGACATTTTGAAAGAACAACATTTCTTATTTTCTTTGAGTTTCTTCTTTTGCCTGTCCTGCTTTTTGAATGTTTTCTTTTTGGATTTGGCATTTTTTTCTCCTTTTTTAATAATTAAATTTTTCTTTCAGTTTTTTCTCAACAACAGAAGGGACAAAACAGGAAATTTGTCCTTTTAATTTTGCTATTTCTTTGACAAGTGTGGAACTTATAAAAAAATATTCTTCCCCGGGCATTATAAAAATTGTTTCAATTTCTTTATTCAGTTTTCTGTTTGTCAAAGCCATTTGAAATTCATATTCAAAATCAGAAATTGCTCTTAATCCTCTAACAATAAGATTTAAATTTTTCTTTTTTAAGTAATTAACAAGAAGTCCATCAAAACTATCAACTTCAATTCTCTCATCTCCTTTAAATGTTTCTTTTATCATTTCAATCCTTTCTTTCAATGTAAAAAGGAAATTCTTTCTCTGGAAAGAAGATACAGCAATAATCACCTTATCAACAATTTTTAAACTTCTCTTTATAACATCAATATGTCCATTTGTTATAGGGTCAAAACTCCCTGGATAAACTGCTTTACTATTCATCTTTTTTCCTTTTTATCAAATAGGATACAGATGTTTTTCCGTATTTTTTATTTTTGTAAACAATAAATTTTTCACTTTCAGGCATTCTGTATTTTATTCTATGTTCAACCACAATAATCCCGTTTTCATTTATTATCTGTGAATCTATTATTGTTTCAATCATATCTTTCAATTTTTTTGCAGGAAATTCATATGGTGGATCTGCAATAACAAGGTCGTATTTAAAATTTCTCATTTCTTTAATTCTTTCTTCAACAGTTCCTTTTAAAACAACTGTTTTTTCCTCTATTCCAATTTTAGCAATATTTTTTTTTAGTATTTCAATTGCTTTCCTGTTTTTTTCAACAAATATAACTTTTTCTGCTCCTTCACTTATTGCCTCAATTCCAATCGCTCCTGTCCCTGCAAAAAGTTCAATTACTTTTTTATTTATTATCCAGCCCCTTAAGGTATCAAATATCGCTTCTCTAACAATATCTTTTGTTGGTCTTATATTCTTATCTCTTATAAAAAGTAATTTTTTTCCTTTGTAAATTCCACCTATTACTCTCATAGTTTAAATTTATACGGTTTAATTCTGTGCCAGTCAATAATTAAAGAAGATGCAATAAATATTGATGAATAAGTCCCTATGATAAATCCAACAAGAAGCGCAAAGGAAAATGTGTGGAGAGATTCACCACCAAAGAAAAATAGAGATAGAACAACAAGAAGGGTTGTTAAACTTGTCAATAAAGTTCTACTGAGGGTTTCATTTATACTTTTGTTAAAAATAGTTATATAATCATCACTTCTTGTTTTTCTTATGTTTTCTCTTATTCTGTCAAAAACAACGACAGTATCATTCACTGAATAACCTGCTATTGTGAGAAGAGCAGCAATTGCGGTTGCATCAATCTGTTTTCCTGTGAGAGCAAGAGCAGAAAGAACAAAAAGTAAGTCGTGAAATATAGCAATAGTTGCACCAACAGCAAATCTAAATTCAAATCTTACTGATAGATAAAAGAGGATCCCAACTATACCCAGTAAGAAGGCATACAATGCTTTTTTTCTTAAACTGATACTCATAGAAGGAGAAACAATAGATTTACTTTTTATCTCAATATTGTTTTCTCCAAATCTGTTTTTAAGTGCCCCAATTACTTTTTCTGATGTATCTGGATTACTTTTTATAATTACTTCTTTTCCTTCAGTTCCAACTGCCTGGACAGTAAAATAACCTATATTTATTTTTTTCAGAACTTCTCTTACTTCCGAAACAGAGACCTTATTCTTAAATCCAATCTGGAGTAAGTCCCCACCTATGAAATCAACTCCAAAATTCTTTTTTCCTCTCATAAAAAATGTCGTCATTCCCCATATAATAATGATAATAGAAAGTAAATAAGCAATTTTTCTTTTACCCAGAAAATCTATATTTGGATTTTTTACAAGTTCCATTTTATATCCTCAACTTTTCAACTTTTCTTGTTATAAGAATCCAATCAACAATTGTTTTTGTTACAAAAACAGCAGTAAATAAGTTAGCAATTATACCAATACTTAAAGTTAAACCGAAACCTTTTACAGCCCCTTCTCCAAGAGAAAACAGTATAAAACCAGTAATTAATGTTGTTATGTTTGAATCAATAATTGCACTCCATGCTTTTACATAACCAGCATCCACTGCTGTTTTTGGTGATTTTCCTGTTTTTATTTCCTCCCTAATTCTTTCAAAAATTAAAACATTTGCATCAACAGCCATACCAATTGTTAGAGCAATACCAGCAATACCTGGCATTGTAAGAACTCCTTTTATTGATGCCATTATTCCAAGAAGAATAAGAATATTTAAAGAAAGAGCAAAATCAGCCAGTAAACCAAAAGCAAAATAATAAAAGACCATAAAGACAAGAACAAAAATTCCTCCATAAAGGGCTGCCTTGAAACCCTGCTGAATATATTTTTTACCGAGGGTTGGACCGACTACTTCCTGATAAATCATATTAACTTTTGCAGGTAGTGCACCTGCTCTTAAAACAATTGCAAGTTCTCTTGCTTCTTCCATATTAAATCTTCCTGTTATTTGTGCTTTTCCACCAGGGATTCTTTCCCTTATAACAGGAGCACTTTTTACAACTCCATCAAGGACAATTGCAAGCCGTTTTCCAATATTGTTTGCTGTGACTTTTTCAAAAATTTTTGCTCCTTCACTGTTAAGAACAATATTTACATCTGGAAAACCGCTTCTATCATAGCCAACATAAGCATCTTTTATGTATTTCCCGGTAAGTTCTGCTTTTTTCTTAACAAGTAAAGGGGTCTCTTTTCTATATATTCCCCTTTCATCTTTTTTCATTGTATATAAAATTTCATACCCTTCTGGAACTTTTCCATTCAGTGCCTGCTGGAGTAATTTTTCATCATCACTTACAAGTTTAAATTCAAGGAGTGCTGTTTTACCAATAAGTTTTATCGCTTTTTCTGGCTCTTTAACACCGGGTAAATCAACTATTATTCTGTCCATTCCCTGTTTCTGTATAACTGGCTCAGTTACTCCAAGT
>QNCF01000056.1 GCA_003644395.1 Candidatus Omnitrophota bacterium | reverse complement strand
TGACTGAACCTTCCTCACATCTATCCCTTCAGGTAAAGGGAGCTGTAAAATTATCCCTGTCACAGAATCGTCGTTATTCAGCGAATTTATAAAGGATATAAGTTTCTCTTCATCTGTATCTTTTGGTAATTGCTTAAGTTCATAAGAAATCCCCACCTTTTCGCAATTCTTTTTCTGCTGTTTCACATAAACTTCTGATGCTGGATTCTCTCCAACCTGCACAGCGACAAGTTTTGGAAAAATCCCTTTTTCTTTTAATTTATCAACTTCATTTTTAACATATTCTTTAATTTTTGAAGCAATTTCCTTCCCTGGAATAATCTGAGCAGCCATTTATTACCTCCTTTCTATCATCTTCATCACATCTTCAAAAACTTTTTTCCCTTTTTCCTTTACCTCTTTTTCAATCTCTTCAAATTCCTTACAGACCATCTTGCAGAAGTCCTCATCTTCTATATATTTCATATTTATCCATGCATTTATTTTGGCACTGTAAAATGTTGCTATTGCAATAACAGCAGAAATGCCGACATCTGAAATAAGATTTCTGTTTCCTTTTTCAACAAGAACTCCGTTCCATCTGATAATTCTTAGAGAGCTTTTTGCAATATCAAGATGGAGATTTGCACTCTCTTTAAGGAATTTTTGAGCAAGAGATGGATTTTCCTTTGTATATTTCATAATATTCTGGTATATCTCACTGTCTTTTTCAATATAATTTTCAAGTTTTTTCCTCAAAGTTCCATTCTCACAAAGCAATTCTTTTATCTCTTCTTCATATTCTTTATATTTTTTCTTCCCAACAGTGAAATTCCCCACCATACTTAAAAGTGCACTGCTCAATGCTCCAGTAACTCCTGCAACACTCCCCCCACCTGGAGTTGGAGTTTTTGAGGAAAGATTTTCAAAATATTCTTCCAGTTTCCAGGAGAGATAATTGAATTTTCCTTCAAGCATAGTAAATAAATTTTAAAAAATCACCCTTTTAAATGTCAAATTTTCTATTTATTTGATTTACAGGTAGAATAAATTTAGAATAATTGTGGGAGGGGAAGATGCCTCTTGATTTAAAAGGAAAAGAGATTTTAAAAGAGGTAAATTATGAGAAAGTGAGAGAGGCAATAATAGATAGCATACTCAAAAGAATCAGCAGAGAGGGAACACAGGGTTGTGATTTGAGATTGATAATTGAGAAAACCTTACAGGAGAAAGATTTTTCAGATTTTATAAAAAGACTTGTTGAAAAAATCAGAGAGAAAACAAAGATGACAGAAAAAGAGAGTAAAATTTCTGCTTCTTATCTTATACAGGAAGATATAGGGAATGAGATATGCAAAGATATGGAAGGAGAAATGGAAGAGGTAACAGAGCAGAAAGGTATACAGGAAAAGGGAGAAAAAGAAAAACTGTGGACTGGGTCAAAAAGAAGGTTTCTTGGTAAAAGGGCTCCGATTTTGCCAGACCTTTTCGGAATATTCAAAAGGCATCTCATTTTAAGAATAACAATATGTGTTGGTTTTTTATTCCTTATAATTTCAGCTGTACTTTTCCGCTCATTTTACAAAGCAATCCTTGTTGGACTTACTTTAACAGCATTTGAAGAAGAAAGTTTATATATAAAAATTGCAAATCTTCTCGGAGGAATTGGAGGAATCCTGATATTCTTCACTTCATTGAGTATTGTATTGCAACATTTCCTTCTTACAAAATCAAGGGATGAAACATTAAGGGAGATAGCAAGAAGATTCCTTGAACGTAAAGTAAAGTGATGATTATCTATTCACTTGCTTTTCCATGTAACACACCATCTGTATAAAACAGGAGTTGAAGGAAACTTTTTTGTTTTCAACTCTGCTTTCAACTTAATTGACTTAATATTTGATAAAGAACCTGATATATCATCGCCATTTCCAGTTAAACCTCTGCACAGAACTTTACCTGTTTCTGCATCAATTATTGAATAGGTTATACTGGTCCCTTCTGGTAAAGTGGCATCAGCATAAAATTTATCCCATGAAACTATATTTTTCGGCTTTATCGGTTTTGAAATTATATAACCAGAATATTCAGAAAGTCTGACTTCAATATAAGGTTTATTTGATGAATATTCTTTCTGCCTGAAGAAATCGCTCCTTATATTCTTTGTGATCTCTTTTAATAACAAAGCAACTCTATCCCCCGGTGAGATATCAAGTGGATTTTCAGCATCTTTACCAACAAGAGTCCAGCAATACCATCCATTTCCATCTATTTTTGCCGAATCTATCAGTAACGGTAAATAATCTCCACCGGGATTGTTCCATTTTTCAGATTGATTTCTTTTAATCCATGTTGCCTTCTCCTCACTGAAACTCCCTTTAAGCAAGTAAACCCCTATCTTTTTTGAATAATCTGTATACAATCCACCATGCCTGTAAAGGAAAAGTTTTAAAGAGGAAAGATTTTTTGCCCATTCTGGTAAAGTAAATTCTATAAGTATCCTCCATCTGTCATAATTACCGACTGCCAATCCATATCCATTAATCCCTCCAGGATTGAAATTTGAGTTTGAGTGTATAGCCGATATATGGACATCTTTATCCAGATGAATTTTTGTACTTGGAATATCAAGTTTTACACCTTTTCCAACTTTACATCTGACATTCTCTGAAACCTTTGAAGAGTCTTTAAAACTATCCCACCATTTTGCAGGCACAGAGAAATTATGGATTACACAGGTCAAATTTTTATTACCGTATTTATCCCTGCATCTGTAATAAACAGTGTATTTTCTGCCATCTTCCAAATCCAGTATAAAACTGTGATGAGTTGTCCCCTGCCCTTCAGTGAAATCCTTTCCTTCCCCATATTTAAAATCTGAAAAGGAGTACTGACACCATGCATTCTCATCAGTTTTGATTTTTATATTTACCTTTCCAGTCCCTCCAGGTAAACTTTCATTCTGTTTTGGATTAATAATTGTAATTTCTGGAGGAGTTTTATCTGGATAAGTTTTGAAACTTCCCTTTTTTGAAATTTTATTACCTGAGAGGTCTTCAGCTTCTATCAAAAAATAATATTTAGTGTCAGGAACCAGGTTTTTGAGATTAAACATATGGTTTATGGAATAATTCAAATCATATAAGGCTCTGTTATATTTATCAGGTGATTTTCCATATTTTATAAAACAAATTGTCTTTTCATCTGTACGCAAGTGTATCGTGGCTGAATAATCTTTTACTTTTACAGAAAAATCTTTTATTGCAGGTGGTTTATTGTCAACTTCTCCAAACTTATACACATATATCCCTTTATAACCGACAGCTATAACAAAAAGGTCTCCTTTAAAATCCAGACTTTTAATTAAACCAGGAGATTTAAAAGGTAATGGATAAAGGATTGGGCCTGCTGGATTTGATGGTTCTGTAATATCCCATATAACCAGTCCCCTCAAATAACTGCTTATAAGATATTTCTTTTTATTAAATCTGTAAAGTTTGAAAAGGAATGGATAGAGTCCTGAAATTGAATATCGGATTGATTTTATCTTCACAGGATTTGAAGGATTTGAAATTTTAAAAACATCAAGTTTATTACTGCACTTCACATACAAGTAATCTCCACATACAGCAATACTGTGTATTTGATCACCAGTCTTGATGGTGCAGATTTCTCTAATATTAACAGGATTGGAGACATCATAAATTTTCAATATGCATTTATTCCCGAATCCAGCAAAAAGGTAATTTCCTTTTATAGATAAAGCGGGAGGATATGGATACCCTTCAAGCAATTTATGTTTTGCAATTACAGTTATCTCTGGCAATTTAGAAATATCAATAATATGCAATTCACTTGACCTTGGTCTGGATTGGTTCCCTCTTCCAAGATACATTATATTCCCAACAACTGGCCCCGGACTTATCTGGTTAGAATATTTTTTAACTATTTTTGGATTTTCAGGGTCTGAAACATCAACTATTGCAACAGGTCTCCATCCTCCACTTACAAAAAGATAGTTCCCCACTTTTGGGCCAGCTCCACCCCTTGCCCATTCAAATGATGAAATGTGTTTTATTCCATATGGAGGCGAAGTATTTACCTTAAATATCATAAATTCATATTCCGCATTGACATAAACATATTTTCCATCAAAGTAAACAGCATCAAATCTCCCGTGAGTAAGTGTTGAATTCACCCATTTTGGCTTTTTTGGATTGTGCACATCAAATATTGCAAATCCTTTTGGTTCACAGGCTTCATATGCATACCCATCCTTCACAACAATATCTGCCACATATCCCGGTCTCCATCCATCATAGCATATACTCACCAGTTTCATATTTTCTGGCTTTGAAACATCAACTATTCTTATCCCTTCATAGAATGCAGAGAAATAAGCATAATTTCCAACAATCTTCATATCAGCAGCTGTCCACATAGCACCAGAACCGAGTTTACCTATTTCAACAGGATTTGCTGGATTTGAAATATCATAAACATGCAATGCTGTTCTGTACTCCAGCGCAAACAATAACTTTCTCTTCTCATCAACATGTGTAGCAGAAAAACCAAGTCTTCCACCACTTATACTTTTAACAACAAAAGGATTTCTTTTATCTGAAATATCAACAATATATAACTTTCCACAATCATACTTCTTCGGTAAATAAGCATATTTTTCCGTGATTGAGAAATCTCCATTAGATGGGACCCTGACTTTTCCAATCTCTTTTATGTTATGGATATCTTTAATATCAAAGATTACAAAATTCCCCTGCGAGTTAGCATAAAGATAATCTCCTTTAATTTTTATTGTTCCAATCGCTCTATTTCCGTAAATTCCAATAACCTGCGGATTGACTGGATTTGAAATATCAATTACAGCAAGACCTCCCTGTGTCCCGACAAAAAGGTAATTATCCCTTGAATATAATCCCCCTATATTGTAATCATTAAAACTTATCTGGCTTAATTTTTTGGGTTTGCTTCTATCAGATACATCCCATATTTCAAGCAATGGTCCTGTCGCTGTGAATAAGAGATTTCCAGAGACCTCAACATTATAAGTTTCACCTCCAGGAAACTGGGCAACTTTTTTAAAACTTATTTTATTTGCTGAAAATATATCTGAAGAGATAATAATTCCGAGAAAAAGAAAAAACCCAAAATATCTAAATTTCCCAGCCATTTTTATTTCAAAAATTTGAAAGTTGAAACCATCTTTTCAAGTATTTTTCTGCAGATGTTGAATTTTTTGGCGTATTCTAAATCAAAATGAGGACTACCTTTCCTTTCCAGTTCGTCAAATAAATATCCATATTCCACTTTTTCTATTGTGAAACAGATATTATTGTGGAATGTCCTGTATACTTCCATTTTCAACCGATTTCCTGAAGCACAATCTGAAATATTAAAAAACCTTTTAAACTTTATTCCATTGATATTCACATCTTCTTTTTTCATATTTTGAAATTTAAAAGGAAGACTTAAACAACTTTTTTCATCACAAGAAGTTTTGTTAACCATAATTCTGATCTCACAGGTATAAGAATGGTATGGTTCTTTGGAAGTTATCTGTGAAAAACTGCATGGAATAAAGTTAACAACAAGTTTACCCTTAGGAGCTACCATCCTATCAGCCCAATCAAATCTGGTATTTTTTGGAGAAATATAACCTGGATACTTTATTTCAAATCCATACTCTCTGTTTATATATGTCTTCCAGTTATAATTGAGAATTTTTTCAGATAACTTTTTATTCTCTATTTTCCCTCCAAGAGTGATAAACGCTAAAAATATTAAAATTCCCCTTTTCATTTTCTCTCTATATTCTCACAAATATCCATAATTTCAATCCAGACAGCTGACCCAGAATGTTGACCCCACCACCGACTGGACGGCAGGGAAGTCACAATTATAAAAAAACAGAAAATCAATAATTTCTTCATGCTTTATCTTCTGTAAAAATGGATGAAATATTCTATAATATGTGCTTCTCTTTCAGGGAATACAATTTTTTTCTGCACAGTTAAAAATTGATTGTTTTTAATAACAAACCTCCACTCTTCCTCCGTTTTCTTTTCCTTCTTCCATGTTTCAAATAAATAAACCGCTTTTACTCTCACTTTCAACTCATCTTCATCTTTCAAGTTAAAATCAGAAAATGAAACTTTAGAAAGTGCTGGATTTGAAATTATAATGAAAGCCTTTGCTAAATCTATCTTATTTGATTTTTTAAAATCAATTCCACAATCAATCACCAGATAATTGAAATCCTCTGGCATCAGGTATTCTTTCCCTTTATACACACCTATAATACCAACACCAGGTGGTTTTGCTGGTTTGATTATTGCTTTGTAAAATTTAACATCAGGAAAGACCTTTGATAAAATTGGACTTTGTATCTTTTTTGAACAACTGCTAAACTTTACAATCAGACTTCTCCTTCCAACAGAGATACTTTCCCTTTTTATCCTTTCACCAGCCCCTTCAACTCCAAATCCATCACTTCCTTCAACCAGCAATACAGCTTTTTCTTTATTCCATGGATTTCTCAGAATTTCAATGACTCCTTTATATTGGCCTGGATATTTATCTGTCACCTTCACCGCATCTGTCATTCCATAGATTTCTTCAAGCAATGGATTTTTCCCTGGAATTCCAACAATAATAAGGTTATAATTTCTTCTATCCTTTTCTTTAATTTCAGAATATTTCTTAACCAGCACGCTGTATCCTTTCTTTTCCAGATAATCAACAATTCCATTCACAGTCCTCATTTCAAATCCAGAAATATTATCTCCAGTAACAATTAAAGTGTTTTCTTTAAAAACTTCCGGGAAATCAGAAAGTTTCAAATCTTTTTTGTGTTGAGGTGGTAATATTGAGAATGGTCCACTTAAAGCTATAATACGATTTTCTTTCGCTTCCCTGACAATACCTATTCTGTAAATCCCTGGTTTTACTTTTTTATATTTTCCTTTTAAACCACAACCGCAATAATTATAAAGAGTTTCAGTATCCCACTTAAAAGAAGTCTGCCCTTTCTGTATTTTACAGAAGACAATACCAGCAGATTTCCCATCCAGTGTATATAATATCAAATGGCAGAAAGGATAAAATCGTTCAAGTGGTTGTGAAATCTTAATTGTATGAATCTCTCCTATTTTCCATTTTTCTCCCTTTTCAGGGGAAAGAAATGAAATCTTATTGCTCTCAGAAATAACCCTGAAAGACTCTTTAATTTTCTTATAAACATTTAATGTTTCAGGGTCATCATCCAAAAGACAGATCCAGTTATTTCCCGGTAGAACATCATACCTGATTCCACTGCATTGAGGTAAATTTATTGAGATAAGAACCTTCCTGTCTCCTATCTTTCCAAGTTCAACAACTCTAATCCCCTCACATTCTGGATTCATCTTGCATGCTGCACTTTTATATTCATATTCTTTCTTGATTTCCCAGTCATTCGGATATTTAAAAACAAAATCAACATCTGGATTTGAGTATTCCTTCCAGTCTCTGGGAATTGCTGTTGTCTTTTCTGTGGATGCACTTAAAAGAATATTTTCAGATTTGGCAAAAAGGTGATTTGATTTTCTTTGCAGGGTTAAAATTCCACCAGTTATTAACACAATAATACAAATTTTTGAAAAATGCTGAATATTCATGCTTCTGTTAAAATTTTAATTTTTTTCTTTACAATTTCCAAATAAATTTTTTTCCAATGCTTCCCTTATATAAGGAAATACTGTTTGAAAGAAATGGAGCTGGTGAAAGTTCACTTTTATAAATCCTCTTACCGTTATTGTAAACTTCAAAATATCCAATTTTCACAAATCAGATTTAATTTATCAATTATTATCTGTAAACTTAAAAGTAGAAAGCATCCTTTTTATTATTCTTCTTTCAACTTCTTCCATCTTTTTTCTTTCAGGAGGTTGATAACCTTTAACCCG
>QNCF01000055.1 GCA_003644395.1 Candidatus Omnitrophota bacterium | reverse complement strand
AGGTGAGATTATACCAGGCAGATATACTTATAAGAAAGTATGGATTTAAATCTTCAGAAATCCCTTATGATGAGAATGGAAACCTGGTTTTGGAGAAAGACCCGAAACTTTTATGGGCCGAGAAAAACCCTTCCTTTTTCCCCTTAGAGATAAATAAAGCAGATTTTGAAGAATTATTAAGAGTCCCTGGTATAGGTTTTAAATCTGCAAAGAAGATAATAGAGATAAGAAAGGAAAATAAAATAAATTCTCCATCACAGATTAAAAGATTAAAAATAAGATTGAATATTGCATGCAGATTTCTTCTCTTCAACGGAAAGAAAATTAATCCTGACCAGATACTCCCTGAACCTGAAGATTAGCAACTCCTTTTACTGGATGAGATTTAAAATAAAGTAATCTGTCCATCTTTAAGTGAGTTCAGTTTTTCCATCATCTCTTCTTTTACCTTTTCAAACTCATCAAGATACTTTGAGGGGAGAGGATATGAGGGCGGCATTTTCAATTTTAAAAAATTAATAAACCTTCCATTCTTTTTCAATCTGAAATCAAGATGCGGGCCTGTCGCAAGCCCTGTGGCACCAACATATCCTATAACCTGCCCCTTTTTAACCAGTTTTCCAGCCCTTATTCCCTTTTTAATCCTTGATAAATGACCATAATAAGAAATGTATCCATTTGGATGTTTAATTTTAACTGCTATCCCATAACCATTCTTTGTCCATCCAGCAAATATTACTCTACCGTCACCTATTGCAGAGACAGGTGTTCCATAAGGAGCAGCATAATCAATTCCGAGATGTGGTCTGTAAGTTTTCAGAATTGGATGGAACCTTCTATAGGAGAAATATGAAGATATCCTTCTATAATGGAGTGGAGCCTTCAGAAATGCAGATTCAACAGATTTCCCTTTCTCATCATAATATCCGCTCTTTCCATTTTCTAATTTGAAATAGAAAGCATAATAGGTTGAATATCCACTTTTATACATTGCAGCACAGATATGGAGATTCTGAAGAATCTCACCATTATGAGTATATGAATTCCACAGAATTGCAAACTCATCTCCATTTCTGCAATCTGTGAAAAAATCAACTTTTGAAGAAAAGATTTCTGCAAATTGTATTATAATTTCAGGATTTATACCTATCTTCCTCATACTTTCATATAATGAACTCTGGATTTTCCCTTTTGCCCCTACCAGCTTTTTCTCCGCTTTTATCTTTTTCTTCTTAACATTATAACAGCCTTTCTCCTTATCATACCTTACAACATAATAATCAACAGGACCATGCTGGTATACAAACTTTACAAAATTCCCATCTTTATCAAAATAAATCTTCCATTTATCTCCAATTCCGCATCTCCTCACATTGAATACTTTTTTGAGTTGATTTGTAATATTGTAAGCCTGTGTATAGGTAAGACCATTTTCAACAAGAATATCTCCAAGAATATCTCCCTCACACATTGAGCCTTCTTTGATTAAATACTCTTCAGAAGGAAATTTTTTTGTTTTAAACTTGAGG
Organism: Candidatus Omnitrophota bacterium; assembly: GCA_003644395.1. Classification (GTDB taxonomy): domain Bacteria; phylum Ratteibacteria; class UBA8468; order B48-G9; family JAFGKM01; genus B48-G9. The sequence continues at coordinate 6,632 of QNCF01000055.1, read as the reverse complement.
TAATAAACAGGGGAAAAAACAATACCTGCAAGAAAAATGAAAAAAATAAATTTTCTCAATATTCTCATTTTTAATCTCTTACCACAATTTTTCAAAAATTACAAGTCTAACAATAAGAAAAGGGAAGGGATTCTCACTTTTTCTTTATGATAAACCTTGCAATCTGATAAATAATTTTCTTTTCAGAAATGGACCTCCCTCTTAAAAGATTTATAATTTTTTTTGTCATTAAATCCTCTTCAGGAGGAGAATATTCCACATCTTCAAAGAGATTTTTAAGCTCTATTCCCAAAGCAGAAGAGATTTTTTCAAGAGTATCAATACTTGGTTTCTTGGTTGCTCTCTCTATCTGTCCAATGAAATTCACACTTACTCCTGCTTTAAAAGCAAGGTCTTCCTGAGTAAGTCCTTTCCTTTTCCTTTCTTCCCTTATCCTTTTACCAATCATCTTATAAATTCTTTTTTTCGAACCCATAGTTTTAAGTATACAGAAATATAGAGAAAAATTAACAATCTGACAGTAACTGTAAATTTTATTGACTGGCAGTAATTATTTTTTTAAAATTTAAAAAAATGGTTGTACTGGTTGTTGAAGATAATAAAAAGTTCGGTGAAATTTTAAATATTGCGCTGGAAAGGGCAGGATATGAGGTATATTATGTTCAGAATGGAAAAGATGCTATTAATTTTCTCAAAAATAACAGGGTAAATATAGTCATTTCTGACCTTGAAATTCCTGATATAGATGGATTGGAAATTGTTAAAAAAGCAAAAAATGATTTTTCATGCAGAACAATACTGATGAGTGGAAATTTTTCTCCAGAAATTGAAAAGAAGGCAAAGGAATACAGAGTTGATTTTTTCCTCCACAAACCCTTCTTTTTATCAGACCTTTTAAAAATCCTTGAAAGAATTTAAATCAATCCCACATTGGAGAAAAATTAAGCCATTGCTCAGGATAAAGAAGTACATTCTTTTCTATCTCTTTTGCCCCTTTCTCAACAAGATACCTGATTTTTTCCTTCTCCTCCATATTTTCAGGGACTTCTATAATTTTCCCAAAGAAAAGTCTATAAGAATTTCCTTCCATCACAAGAAAACCGGGTAGAAATTTTGCTTTTGTTTTCACAGCAAGTGTTGCAGGACCTCTTGGAAAATATGTCTTCCTTCCCATAAATTCAACTTCCATCCCTTTTTCTGTAAATAATCTATCCCCGAGAATTGCAACTATTTCATTTGATTTAAGGGCTTTCAAAATCTTTTTTGGATTTTCACCTGTCAGTATTACTTTCACACCTTTTTCTTCCCTCCTCTTTTTATAAATTCTTGTTATGGATGGCCCTCTATAAGGGATTGCAATAGCATTTATTTTATATCCAAGAAGACTTGCCACAACACCAGCAAGTTCCCAGTTTCCAAGATGGGCAGTAAGAACAATCACTCCATTTCCATAAGAGAGAGCCTCATCAAGATATGATATGTTTTCAACTTTAACTTTCCTTTCCACATCTTTCCTTTCCCATTTTGGAAGATTAAAGAAGTCAACCATATATTTTGCAAAATAATAATATGTCTGTTTAACTTTTTCCTTCAACAATGAGTAATCAAATTTCTCACCGTAAATTTTTTCTCTGTATTTAAGAACAACCTTCATATTTTTCCTCATTATTCTTCTGAGAGATGGGAGAAATATATATCTCAATTCAGCAATTCTTCTTGCAATGAAATAAGAAACTGGAAGCGGAAGGTGGATTCCAAGGAAGCAGAAAAATCTGTAAAGGATCGCAATCATAATGGTTTCCTTCCTTCTATGGATTTCTTCAATGTATATACATCAATATATTCTATCTCTGCCCCAAGAGGAACTCCATATGCAATTCTTGAATGTTTAACACCTATTTTTTTCAGCAATTTTGAAATATAAATGGCTGTATCCTCTCCTTCAGGGGTAGGGTTTGTGGCAATTATTACTTCCTTTACATCCTCATTTTTCACCCTTTCAATAAGTTGAGGAATCCTTAAATCTTTTGCCTCAATTCCATCAAGAACAGATATTCTTCCTCCAAGGACATGGTAAAGCCCATTATAACCTGTCTTTTCAATAACAATGAGATCCTTTACCTCCTCAACGACACAGATAATCTTTTCTCTTTTCGGGTCTTTGCATATTTTACACAGTTTATCTTCAGAAAGGTTAAAACACCTTTCACAGAGCCTTACCTTTTTCCTCAATTCTTTAATATTTTCTGAAAGAGAAAATACATCTTTCTCGTCTGCCTCAAGTAAATAATTGACTATCCTTTCAGCACTCCTTGGCCCAATTCCAGGAAGTTTTTTCAATTTCTCTATCAGAGATTCAACCACTTCAGGATATAATCCCATTTTAGAAAGGAATATTGGGCAGTTGCATCTTTATTTCTTTTCTGATTAATTTCTCCACTTCTTTCTGAGCATTTGCCCATGTCTTTATAAATAATCTTTCAAGATATTCCTTCTTTTCCGGTTTTAAAACTTCCGGTGAAAACTCCAGATTTAAAATTTCCATTTTACCATTAACTTTAATTTTAATTTCATTACCAGGAGAGGAAACTTCAACTATTTTATTCAAAAGTAATTTCTGGAATTGGGCTGCCTGTTTTCTCAATTCAGATAATTGCTTTAAAGTATCAAAAATCCCTGCCATTTTTCTCCTCCGTTTCCATAATCTCTATATCAAAAAATTTCCTTATCTTCTTTATCTCCTCCTTCAATAACCCATCTGATGATTCTTCCTTTATAAATGGAATTATTATAAAATTTTTCCCCAGAATTTCATATATGACTTTTTCTATTATATTTTTATTTTTATCTCTCTCAACCATTGATTTATGGAAAGAAAACTTCTTTTTAAAGGATATATAAATTTTCCCATCTTCAACCCTTTCAACTCTTCCTTCCCTCAGACATGCTTCAACAGTTGGCTTTCTTTCCTTTATTTTTTTCAAAATTTTACTCCAGTTTTTATCCACATCATCCATACCGATCTCTTTTTCTTCCTTCTCCTCAAATATTTCTTTCTTCTTCACCTCCACTTCCTCATATCTCTTTTCTCCCTTCAGAATATTACTCAGTTTTAAAAGGAGTATCTCAACAATTACAACCTGTAAACTTTCCCTTTTTATTTTCTCTTTATATTCAAGAGAGACTGTGAGAGAATCGAGAATTTTTTCAACAGGTAAATTCTCAAATTTTGAGGCAAATTCTCTCTCCCTCTCATCAATCTTTTCCTTCTCTATCATATAAATCCCTATATTCCTCAATTTTTTTATAATCCCATCAACAATAATTGAAACTTCCTTCCCATCTTTTAATAAATCGTGGTATAATTCTAAAGCATCCTTTATTTTCCCATCCCTCAAATAAATCAGAAGCTCCTCAATACTTTTCTCTTCCACAAGCCCAAGCAATTCTTTAAGCATAGAAAATGTGATTTTTTCATTTCCAGAATAAACCACAAGCTGGTCAAGGATTGTTAATGCATCTCTCATTGAACCAGATGAGAAATCAACTATTTCATCAATTGCTTTCTCTTCAATACCTATCATTTCCTTTTCACATATTTCCTTCAATTTTCTCTTCATCTCTGAAGGCGAAAGTGGTCTGAAATCAAACCTCTGGCATCTTGAAAGGATAGTAGGTAATACCTTCTCAGGAGATGTGGTTGCAAAGATAAATTTCACATATTGTGGTGGCTCTTCAAGAGTTTTAAGGAGGGCATTAAATGCCTCTGTTGTTAACATATGGACTTCATCAATTATATAAATTTTATACCTTGATTTTGATGGCATAAGATTAACATTTTCCCTCAGATTCCTCACCTCTTCAATTCCTCTATTAGACGCTCCATCAATTTCAAGAACATCAATGCAGGAACCAGCTGTTATCTCTCTGCATATATCACATTCATTGCAGGGAGAAACTGTTGGGCCTTTCTCACAGTTTAATGCTTTTGCAAAAACCCTTGCCATTGAAGTCTTACCAACACCACGGGGTCCAGCAAATAGATAAGCATAGGCAGTTTTATTCTCCTTTATCCCCTTTTTAAGGGTCTCAACGATATGGCTCTGGCCAACAAATTCCTCAAAAGTCTGTGGTCTATATTTTCTTGCAAGAGTTATAAACATTTTTCCTTATTATATTACTCTATACCTGAGAAACCTTTCAATATTATTTCTTTAACCTTTTTTACAGTCTCATCAATATCTTTATTTATAATGCAGAAATTGTAATTTTTGAAAAGGATTTCCATTTCTCTTTTTGATGCTTCAAGCCTGGTTTTTATCTCATCTTCTGTAACTCCTCCCCTTTCCCTCATTCTTCTTTCCTGTTCTTTTAAAGAAGGTGGGAGAATCCCTATCAAGATTGAAAACGGAAAAGCCTTCTTTATACTCATTCCACCCTGAGTATCAACACAGCATAAAATTTTATCTCCTCTTTTAAGTCCTTCAATAATCTGGTCCTTTGGGGTCCCATAGTAATTCCCATATACAACAGCCCATTCAACAAATTTACCCTCTTTTATCATATTTTTAAATTCCTTTTCTGAAACAAAATGGTAGTCCACTCCGTCCTTTTCCCCTGGTCTTGGCTTTCTGGTTGTAAATGTGACAATAACTTTAAGGGATGGGATTTCCTTTTTCAATCTCTTTACAATTGTTGTTTTACCTGTTCCTGAAGGAGCAGAGATAACAAATAATTTACCTTTATCCATTTTAAGGAGTAAATTTCCCATTTTTTCTGAGAGAACGTAATGCCTTTTTTGCAATCTCCCTGAAATTTGTATCAAGCAATTTTTCCCACTGTTTTATTGCCTTATCAATCTGTCCATTCTTTTCATATACATGTGCTAAAACATCATCAACATATTCAGGGTGTGGAAACTTAATTGCTTTCTCCAAATATTTCACTGCATTCTTATAATCTTTTCCTTTATCAAAATATAGCCATCCAAGTTCAAAATAAAGATTGTATTTATCAGGATTATATACAATACCTTTTTTCAGAAAATCTATCCCGCTTTTATACCAGAATATCTGCGCCAGCATACTTTCAACAATACCATCAATAATTCTTAAAAATGAATAATTTTTGGTATCCTTTTTTAAATTTTCAATAATTGATTTATAAACCTTTAATTTTCTTATAATTTCACAATTTTCTCTTTCTGGCAAACCTTCTCTTTCTATTTTTTCCTTTATCTTTTTTATTCCTTTCTCAATCTCCAGTATAATTCCCAAATTTTCTTTAAAATCCATTTTTTCTTTCATTCTTTCAAACATTCTTTCCAGCCTCCTTCCTCTTTCTGCTTCCTTTGCAAAAATATTGTAAGCCATATGCCATGCACCTATTTCCCAGACTGTTGTATAATTTGGCTGGAGATATGAGATTGCTTTTAAAGATGGTAGGATTTTATAATGCTGACCAGAATGCCAGCTCTTTTCAATTTCAAGCCAGAGAATATCAACAGCAATCCCCTTAAATCCTGAAAGAATAAAACTTCCTGCTTTCTCTCCAGGCATAAGAACTATTGGACTTTTGAGATTTTCAATTTCTCTCTGATAATCTATACTCACCTGCAGAAATCCAAGACAGATATATGATAAAATCGCTATAAAAATGTATATCCAGTTTTTCTCCATCATATTTCTTTTCTGTTAAAAAAATAAATTGCAAGAAGTAAAGAAATACATATATAAATAAACCCATAAGTTATCGTTTTTCCAACATATATCCAGCTCACAGGGATTCCCACAACAACTTTATCCTTTATATTGAAATTTTCATAATTTGGCAAAATTGTATAAAAGATTGTTCCAAACCCTTTAAATAGAGGATTGCGTACTCTTTCTATCAGCTGTTTCCCATAACTTGTAAGATGACCTGCTATGTAAAGGAGAAATGAGAATGTTATATTAAAAGAATTTGGGGCAAAATTACCGATAGCAATTGCAATTGAACTTATAACAACCAATTCAAAGAATATGAGGAGAATAGTTTTAAAAAGTTCTAAATCAAAAGGATTATTTTTCAACAAAAGGAGAGTTATAAAAAATACTGTCATGATGATAAGATTGAAAAGAATTATAAGGATCTGACCGATAAATTTGCCAATAACGAAATTTGCTCTTGTAATCGGTTTTGATAATAAAGTGTAAATTGTTCCTTTCTCTATCTCACCAGAAATGCTTCCAGCAGAACTGAATATTGCAATTAATGCTCCGAAAAATTCAATTGAAGAAAAACCTATATCTTTTATCATCTTCAACTCTTCCTCTCGGCTTAAAAAAGAGAAAAATTTTGAGGCGCCTATAAAGATAATAGTAAAAACTATGAGAACATATAATATCTTTTTCCTCAGAGATTCATGAAAGGTATTAACTGCTATAGTCCATACTTTTCTCACCATTTAATTTGGAATTCTCAAATTCTTCTATAGCGTTTACAAAAAGAGTTTCAAGATTTTCAGCATTATAACGGTGCAAAAGATTTTCAAGCCTTCCAGCAGTTAAAAGATTTCCACGGTGGAAAATTGCTATTCTATCACATATTTTCTCCACCTCTGATAAAAAATGGCTTGATAAAAGAATTGTTTT
>QNCF01000054.1 GCA_003644395.1 Candidatus Omnitrophota bacterium | reverse complement strand
TTTATGTATATTCCAAGTGAGCCAATATTTTATAGCCTTTTAATATGTGAAGATAAAGGGAATTCTCTTTTTAATTATGCATGGAGTCAGAGAAAAGTTTTACCAGTTTCACCTCAAAGTCTTTTTGCATATTTAAGGATGGTTCTTCTTGGATTGAAAGGGAAAACCATTGAGAAAAGTGCAGAATATATAATTGAAAGTGTGGAAGGGATGGGTAAATTGCTTGAGGATCTTAAAGATTCTTTTGAAAAGGCTTCAAAACAACTTGGATATACTTCAAAAAATTTTGAAGAAGCCAAGAATTACCTTGATAAATTTGAGAATGAATTTAAAAACCTCTCAAAAATAAAGTTAGAGAGTTTAAAAGAAAAAGAGGTGAAAAGATGAAAAAATTTTTGTGTTTTATTATTCTTTTAGGAGTAATTTTTGGTGGATTTTTAAAATATTCTCTGTATGTGAAGGGAATAGAAAATAGTATTCAGGGAAAACCTGAAAGGGCTGTTGAGGAATTTTTAAAGATATCTGAAAAATGGAGTGGTATATTCTGGAATGAGGAGGAAAGGGAAAAGATAAAGTCATTAATGGATAAGATGGAGAAGGATGAACTTTCTTCTCTTGGACTTAAGAACCCTTCCTATCTTTTTAAAGACAGCAATTACGGTATGAGTGCCCTTTCTACATTTGTATTGTATGAATTTGGAGTTTATAAAATTGGGGAACCAAGGATAGAGAAAAATAAAGCAGAAGTTTATGTTGATTTTTATGCAAAAGATTTTATGGGGTTGAAATCTCTTCTGGAAGACCTTACAGGTAAAAAACAGAAAGGAGAAACAAAAGAGGAGATACCGTTCCAGTTGGAGAGGAAAAGGTATAAATGGTATATTGTAAGCATAGGTGGTGATATTGGAAAATTTATAGATAAGGTTTATAGCCTCAGAAAGTATAAATGAAAAATGAAGACACCTGTGGTGAATGTTGAAATTGAGGGGTTGAGATTATTTAAAAGAGGGAAGGTTAGAGATATTTATGATTTGGAAGATAAATTGCTGATTATTTCAACAGATAGGATTTCCTGCTTTGATGTTGTTCTGCCAGACCCAATCCCTTATAAAGGAATAATACTTAATCAGATTTCCCTTTTCTGGTTTGATTTTGTTAAAGATATATGTGAAAACCATATAATATCTTCCTCAATCCAGGATTTCCCTGTAGAAGCAAGAAAATATGGAGATATTCTTGAAGGTAGGAGTGTTCTTGTAAAAAAAGCAAAAATTATTCCAATAGAATGTGTTGTGAGAGGTTATCTTGCTGGAAGTGGATGGAAGGAATATCAGAAAAGCGGGAGCATCTGTGGGATAAAACTTCCAGAAGGATTGAAATATGCAGATAAATTACCGGAGCCTATATTTACACCTGCAACAAAAGAGACAGAAGGACATGATATAAATATAACATTTGAGGAGATGAAGAGAAGGGTGGGAAAGGAGGTTTCTGAAAAGATAAGAGAGAAAAGTATTGAAATTTATAAAAAAGCATCTGAGTATGCTGAAAAGAAGGGAATAATAATTTCTGACACAAAATTTGAATTTGGTTTTGTGGATGGAAAGTTAATATTGATAGATGAAATCCTAACTCCTGATTCTTCAAGATTCTGGTTTGTTGAAAAATATTCTCCTGGTAAACCGCAATTCAGTATGGATAAACAATTTGTGAGAGATTATCTTGAAACAATTAATTGGAACAAAACACCACCTGCACCAAACCTTCCACAGAATATTATTGAAGAGACTTCAAAAAGATACAGAGAAATTTATAAAATTCTTACAGGGAGAGAGATTTAAAATGGAAAGGAGTTTCAATCTTTTTTCTCCAATAGATTATAGATACAGCGTTGAAGAACTGAAAAAATACCTTTCAGAAGAAGCATTTATAAAATATAAAGCAAAGGTTGAAGCATCACTTGCAAAAGTCCTTTTGAAGAGAAAATTTATATCTGAAAAGATATACAGGGAGATTGTTGAAGCAGTGGAAAATATTTCTCCAGAAGAAGTTTATGAGGAAGAAAAAAGGATAAAACATGACATAAGAGCACTTGTAAATTGTATAAGAAAAAGGGTTTCAGAAGAGGCAAAACCTTACATCCATCTTTTCGCAACATCCTATGATATTGTTGATACAGCAAATGTGATGAGATACAGAGATGCAGTGGAAAATGTGATTTTACCTGATATGATAAGACTTGAAAAAATATGGATGGAGATTTCATTAAGATATAAGGATACCTTGCAGATAGGAAGAACACATGGTCAGCATGCGGAACCTATAACATTTGGATTTTCAATTGCTCTTTATGTCCACAGATGGGGTGAAAGGATTGTTAGGGTTAAAGAAGCGAAAGAAAATTTAAAAGGTAAATTTTCAGGTGCAGTAGGTGCATATAATTCTTTATCAATTTTCTTTGAAAATCCTGAAGAGTTTGAAATGGATGTCCTTTCAGAACTTGGATTAAAGCCAGCAGAGATTTCAACACAGATAGTCCCACCTGAACCGGTTGCAGACTTCTTCCATTCAATAATCACATCATTTGGTGTTCTTGCAAATTTTGCTGATGATATGAGGCATTTGCAGAGGTCTGAGATAGGGGAGGTTGGTGAGGCTTTTGAAGAGAAACAGGTTGGGAGTTCAACAATGCCACAGAAAAAAAATCCTGTAAATTTTGAAAATATAAAAAGTATGTGGAAAGCGATTTTACCGAGGATTTTGACAGTTTATATGGACCAGATTTCTGAACATCAGAGAGATTTGACAAATTCCTGTTCTCAGAGATTTCTTCCTGAAATTCTTGTTGCTTTTGATTCATCTGTAAGGAGGATGATAAGGATTTCGGAGAAACTGCAGGTTGATGCAGAGAATATGGAGAAAAATTTTAAAATGAGTGAATTTAAAATAATCGCTGAACCACTTTATATTTTCCTTGCAGTTTCAGGTCATCCAGATGCTCATGAATATGTGAGAGGAAAAGTTATGGAATGTATGAGGGAGAAGAAATCTCTTTATAAATTGGTAATGGAAGATGAATCTGTAAAACCATATATTGATAAGATAGACGAAAGGCAGAAAGAGATTTTACGGAATCCTTCAAAATATACAGGTATCTCTTCAAAAAAGGCAGAAAAAATTGTTAATCTCTGGAAGGAAAGATTATCAATTTGAAATTTTTTCGTAATTTTCAATAAATATGTAGTAATTGAAGAATGGATAATGTCTTGGATATAAAAGATAAATCGTCATTTTGTATTTAACGCGTGGTTTAATCACATCATAATTTCCTCCTTTAATCCCCACAATATGGTAAAATGGGCCTGACCTTGTCATATTTTTTATCCGCAATAATGTTCCTTCTTTACATGGATGATGGACCCATCCGATTACCTCTTTTTTTGGCGGGAGTTTATAATCTTCTATTTTCATATTTTTGTATTTCAATAAATCTTTCTTCAATCTCTTCAATCGCTCTGCAATTTTTTCTCTTGGTTCAGCTCCTGGTGTTAGATTTTCTTTTGGTATCTTTAGCCATTTCTGGTGTCTTTCTATCTCCAGTTCAATTGCACGGATTGTGGCATTGATGCAATCTCTCTTTAACCTCTTTAAATTTTGGTCAGTTTCTCCATAAATTACATTGACCAAAATTTGCCAGATTATCCCGATTGCAAAAATTTTTCTCACCATTTTTTATATTATAACAATTAAACGGAATTTTGGGAAAGAAGGATTGACTTTTAAATGGAGATGTTTTATTATTTCCTGCAAAAGGAATAAAAAATGGCTCTCATAATCCAGAAATACGGTGGTTCTTCACTTGAAACTCCTGAAAAGATAAAGTTTGTTGCTGAAAAGGTTGTAAAAGAAAAGAGGAAGGGAAATGATATTGTGGTTGTTGTATCTGCTATGGGAAAGACAACAGATAATCTTATTAAACTTGCAAGGGAAATAACTCCTTTTCCTCCTGAGAGAGAACTTGACCTTCTTTTATCAACAGGGGAAGTTGTATCTGTTGCTCTGTTATGTATGGCGATAGAAAATCTTGGCCAAGAGGCAGAAGGTTTTCCAGGTTATTTTGCAGGAATAAAGACAGATAGTTTCCACACAAAGGCAAAAATTCAGGAGATACAGCCTGCAAGAGTAAAGGAGGAGATTGAAAAAGGGAAAATAGTTGTGGTTGCAGGATTTCAGGGATTGAGCCCTGAAAATGCAATTACAACTCTTGGAAGAGGTGGTTCAGACCTTACCGCAATTGCTCTCTCTGCTGCCCTGAAAGCTGATAGATGTGAGATTTACACTGATGTTGAAGGAGTTTTTACTGCTGACCCGAAGAAAGTTCCGAATGCAAGATTAATACCTGTTCTTTCCTATGAGGAGATGCTTGAAATGGCTTCTTCTGGAGCAAAAATTATGCAATCAAGGGCAGTTGAATTTGCAAAAAAGTATAATGTTGTTTTTGTTGTTAAATCAACATTTAAAGAAGGGGAGGGAACAATGGTTAAGGAAGTAGATTTAAAAGAAGGAGTTGTGGTTTCCTCTGTTTCTCTTGATGAGGAGCAGGCAAAAATTACAATTTTCCGTGTTCCTGATAGACCAGGAATTGCAGGCAAAATATTTTCAGCACTTGGGGAAGCAAATATAAATGTTGATATGATTGTCCAGAATATCGGTAGGGATAATTATGCAGATATTTCTTTTACAGTTAATATTTCCGACCTGGAAAAGGCTGTGAAGATAATTGAAGAGGTGAAAAAGGAGATAGGAGCAGAAAAGATTATTCCTGATAAAGATATAGTTAAAGTCTCAATAATAGGGGTTGGAATGATGAACCAGCCTGGAGTTGCAGGGAGAATGTTTAAAGCACTTGCAAATGAGAATATAAATATTGAGATGATAAGTACATCTGAAATTAAAATCTCATGTGTGATCAGAAGAAAAGATGGGGAGAAAGCATTGAGGATACTCCACAGAGAATTTATTGAGACTTAATATCAATCTGTTTCTTCAAGTTTAATTTCAGAATTATCACCAAGATTTATCATCTGTGGTTTATCTATAAGTACAGCATTCTGACCGATAACAGAATTTTTCAATATCACATTTTTTATTACAGAGTTATCATTTATTATGGAATCCTGGATTATCACATTTTCAATTTCCACACCGTTTCCTATGGAAACATAAGGACCAATTACACAGTTTGAAATTTTTGTCCTCTCACCTATATAAACAGGCTGATTTATCACAACAGAAGGGATTTTTTTTATTTCAGACTTTTTCTTATCAAGAAGGTATCTATTTGTTTTTAAAAGAGTTTCAACCTTTCCACAATCATACCATTTATCAATTGGAACAGCCTTAATTTTCTCACCTTTCTCAATTAAAATCTGAAGTGCATCTGTAAGCTGGAATTCTCCTTTTGTCCTTATCCCTTTTTCTATAATTTCTTTCAGGGAATCAAAAAGAAGCCTGCTGTTATTCAGGTAATATATTCCAACTATTGCTTTATTTGAAACTGGTTTTTCAGGTTTTTCAATGAGTTTTTCTATCCATCCATCCTTACCTTCTATAACTATACCAAACCTTTCAGGGTCTTCCACCTCTTTTATTCCAATCCAGTTATAACCTTTTTCAAGATGAGAAACTATATCCCCTTCAATAAGTGTATCTCCAAGAATTATAAGTGTTTTCCCTTTCACATAATCCCTTGTTAAATTTATTGCATATCCAAGTCCAAGGAATTCTTTCTGTTCTATAAATAAAGTTTTAAATCTGTAATTTTTTTCTACAAATTCCTTAACCTTTTCTCCAAGATGCCCGATTATCACAACAATCTTTTCTATCCCTATATCATTGAGAAAATCAAGTATATATCCAAGAATCGGTTTTCCAGCAACTGAAATCAAAACCTTTGGGAGTGTAAAAGTGTGGGGTCTTAATCTTTTTCCCAGGCCAGCAGCAGGGATTATTGCTGTAATATCAGAGAATTTCCTCAAAATTCCCCCAATATTTGCTTTTCACAATAAATCTTTCAAAATCTCTTCAAGGTCTTCCTTCCTCATAAATCCTTCATGTTTTTTATAAATCTTTCCGTCTTTAGTAATTATAAATGTTGTTGGAATATATCTTATTCCACCATAAAGTTTTTCAACTTTCCCATCACTTATAACGACAGGGTATCTGATTTTATATTTTTTAATCATATTTTTCACTTGTGATACTGGCGAATTCACTGCAATACCAATTATTTCTATTTTCCCCTTATTCTTGTTGTAAAACTCCACAAAATCAGGAATTTCATATCTACACGGAGCACACCATGTTGCAAAGAAATTTAAAATCACCACCTTCCCTTTATAATCAGAAAGTTTTAATACCTTACCATCAGGTGTTTTCAGTGAAAAATTTGGAGCCTTTTTACTTCCAGATGTTTTCTCTTCACATGCAGAAAACAAAATCCCAGCTATAACAAGAGGAAGGATAATCAATTTTTTCACTCATCCCTCCTTTTTTAAACTTCCAACTACTAAATCAAGCTTCTCATTTAACTCCACGATATGGAAAATAGCACACTTTTTATTTTTAGCATCCCACCATGCACACTCTTCCTCTATGCAGAAGTCAAAATCCTGGACCTGAGAAGGGACTCCAAACGCAGCTTCTCCGATGGGTCTTTTCTGTAATCTCAACCTTAAAGGGCATTTCACTTCTCTCACCCCCTTATTTGAATTTTTCTATAATTTTGAAGAATTCCTCTTTTATTCTTTGAAGAGAATTTTCGCTTTCTCCTTCTATTCTTATTACAAGAGCAGGCTGGGTGTTTGATGCCCTTACAAGTGCCCATCCATCCGGGAAGTAAACTTTTGCTCCATCAATCTCTGAAATTGGATATTTCCCTCTGAAATAGTTCTGTAAATTTTTAACAATTTCAAATTTTTTCTCATCAGGGACTTCCACTCTTATTTCAGGTGTTGAAAAATATTTTTTAACACCTTTGAGCAATTCAGAAAGTTTCTTACCTGTTTTATCCATAATTTCCAAAAGCCTTAAAGATGCATAAATGGCATCATCAAATCCATAATACCTGTCATAAAAATATAAATGACCTGAAAGTTCTCCTGCAAGCGGTGCTTTTTCTTCATGTAATTTATTTTCTATAAGAGAATGCCCTGTTTTCCACATTACAGGTATTCCTCCAGCTTTTTTGATTTCTTCTTCAAGTGCTTTACTGCATTTAACATCAAAAATTATCTTGCTTTTTGGTTTCTCTTTAAGAATCTCCCTCATATATATGATTAAAAGGTAATCTCCCCACAGTATTTCTCCATTTTCATCAACAACACCGAGCCTGTCTCCATCCCCATCAAATCCCAGTCCAACATCAAGTTTTTTCTCTTTCACAAGATTTATTAAATCTTTAAGATTTTCAGGAACAACAGGGTCTGGAAGATGGTTTGGGAAGTCACCATTACTTTCAAGATATATCCCTTCCATTTCAAGATTGAGTTTACCAAATAATTCTGAAATTAAAGGTCCTACAGTTCCATTTCCAGTATCAACTCCAACTCTTAATCTCTTTTTAAATTTGAAATTTTCAACCAAGAAATTTATATAATCTGATTTTGCATCTTTTTCAGATACTTTCCCTTTTCCTTCCTCAAAATCCTCATTTTCAATTAAATCAGCCAATTTTTGGATTTCCTCACCATAAATGCTTTTTCCCTTTACAACCATCTTGAAACCATTAAATTCAGGAGGATTATGACTTGCAGTCACCATAATTCCTCCACCTGAATTATAATAATGGGTGGAAAAATATAAAACAGGTGTTGGAATTGTTCCAATATCAACAACATCTATCCCTGTACTCAATATTCCAGATATTAACTTTTCCTTTATATCCTTTGTTGTATTTCTGTTATCTCCACCGACAATTACACTGTTAACCTTTAACCTTTTTACATAACTTCCAAAAGCTTTTCCAAGAAAGTATGGAAAATCTCCCTTCAAATCCTCTTCAACAATCCCCCTTATATCATATTCTCTGAAAATTTTCCTGTTTACTTTCATTTTAATAATATTTTATCATCAATAAAGAAATTGACAAAGTTTAATATCTGGGATAAACTAATCCAGAGAAAATGAAAAGATTTTTAATTTTCTCTTTAATTTTCCTTCTTTTCAAGTCCTCATATGGTGAAGGTATTGATAGTGTTGTAAAGGCAAACAACAGATTTTCCTTTGATATTTACAGAAAAATTTCCTCAAGGAATAAAAATAAAAATATTTTCCTTTCTCCTTACAGTATTTTTTCTGCTTTGGCGATAACTTATGAAGGTGCGAAGGGAAAGACAGCAGATGAGATAAAGAGTGTTTTCCATTTTCCTGAAAAGGATGTATTGAGAGCAAATTTTTCAAAGATATACAGAAAT
>QNCF01000053.1 GCA_003644395.1 Candidatus Omnitrophota bacterium | reverse complement strand
TATAATCAAATGCTACAGGCATCCTTGAAATTATGCTGACTGTTATAATAAGAGATATCCCATTGCCTATCCCTTTTTCAGTTATCTGTTCTCCAAGCCACATTAAAAAAACAGTCCCTGTTGTAAGTGTAATAACTGTGACAAATCTGAAAAGCCAGCCAGGATTTGAAACAATAACGACATTATTGAAATGTGCAGGATTTTCAAGCCAGAGACTTACCATAAAAGACTGGAAAATACATAAAAGGACTGTACCGTACCTTGTAAGCTGTGTTAATTTTCTCCTTCCCTCTACTCCACCTCTTGCAAGATTTTCAAAATAAGGGACAATTGAAGCAAGCAATTCAAGGACTATTGAAACACTTATATATGGCATTATTCCAAGAGCAAAAATGGTTGCCTGACTGAAAGCCCCTCCTGCAAAAAGGTCAACTATACCAAAGAGAGTATTCTGTGCCTGGGCAAAGAATTGTGAAAGTGCTTTTCCATCAATACCTGGAGATGGGACATAACATCCGATTCTGTAAACGGTAAGGAGAGCTATTGTTAAGAGTATTCTTCTTCTTAAGTCCGGTATTTTAAATGTATCTTTAAATCCATTTATCATTTTATTCCTCAATTAAAATTGCTTTTCCACCTGCTTTTTCAATCTTTTCTTTCGCTTTTTTTGAAAAGAAATGCGCATGGATTTCAAATTTCTTTGTGATTTTCCCCTCTCCCAGGATTTTTATTTTCTTTTTTCCTTTAACAAGTTTTTTCTCTTTCAATTTTTCTGGAGTTATTACCTCACCATCCTCAAATTTCTTTTCAAGTTGTGAAAGGTTTATTATTTTGATTTTTTCTTTTGGATGATTAAATCCTCTCTTTGGCAATCTTCTGACCAATGGCATCTGGCCACCTTCAAAATTGAAAGGTAATCTATATCCACTTCTTGCTTTATGTCCTTTATGTCCTCTTGTGGATGTACCTCCATGACCAGATGCATCTCCCCTTCCAAGTCTTTTCTTCTTATGTCTGCTTCCTTCAGGTGGTTTAAGTTGATGAAGTTTCATTTACAATCTCCTTTGTTGGTTTTAGTTTCAGAAGAGCTTTAACAGTTGCATTTACAACATTTATTGGATTGGTTGAACCGAGGCATTTTCCAGTTATATCTTTTATTCCTGCTACCTGTAAAAAAGCCCTCATTGTTCTGCCAACCACCATTCCATGACCCTTAGAAGCTGGTTTAAGAATTACTTTTGAAGCACCTGCTTTTGCTTCTACACTGTGAGGAATTGTTGTTCCTTTTAATGGTATGGTTATCATATTTTTCTTCGCTTTTTCAGCACCTTTCCTTATAGCTTCAGGCACTTCTCCAGCTTTTCCTATTCCAAAGCCAGCCTTCCCTTTACCATTTCCAACAACAACCAATGCCCTGAAACTCAAATTTTTACCACCTTTTGTAACTTTTGTAACTCTCCTTATTTCAATTACAATCTGTTTTTCTTCCTCTTGATTTATTTGTGTATTCAAAATTTCAACCCCCCTTTCCTTGCTCCTTCTGCTAATGCTTTTACTCTTCCATGGTATTTGTAACCTGCCCTGTCAAAAACAACTTTTTCTATTCCCATGCTTTTTGCTTTTTCCGCAAGTAATTTTCCCACTACTTCAGCTCCTTTAACATTTCCCCCTTTAATTTCTTCATTTTGTATTGATTTAAATTCAGGGGATAAAGAAGAGACTGTAGTGAGAACTTTGTTTGGCACTTCCTCATCAACAACTAATGAAGCATAAATATGTTTATGGCTTCTGAATACAACAAGTCTCGGTCTTTCATAAGTCCCCTTTATCTTTTTACGAATCCCTTTATGCCTTTTTTTCCTTCTTTCTTCTCTTGTAAGTTTCATTTTGTTGCTCCTACTCCAGCCTTTCCAACCTTCTGCCTTACATATTCACCTCTATATCTTATTCCTTTCCCTTTATATGGTTCAGGCGGATAGATTGCTCTTATTTTTGCTGCAAAATTTCCCACTTTTTCCTTATCTATACCTCTAATGAAAAGGATTGTATTCCTTACAATTTCAACTTTGATATCTTCTGGAATCTCCACCTTTACAGGGTGAGAGAATCCCAGAGTAAGTATCAATTCTTTTCCTTTTAATTCTGCTTTATAACCAACCCCATGTATCTCAAGAATTTTTTCAAATCCTTCTGTTACTCCCTTTACCATATTGAAAATAAGTGTTCTTAAAAGACCATGGAGTGCATCTGTTTTTCTGTACAGTTTTTTATGTTTTTTGGGAACCTCATTTATTACAAAAATCTGTCCATCTTTTACTTCAACTTTAAGCCCAGGGAAGATTTCTCTTTCCAGTTTACCTTTCTTCCCTGAGACTATAACTTTATTGTCCTTTATCTCAACCTTTACACCATCAGGAATTTTAATCGGTCTTCTTCCAAGTTTAGCCATTTTTACCAGATATAAAATAAGACTTCTCCTCCAATTCCGATTTCTTTTGCTTTCTTATTACTCATTATACCTTTTGAAGTTGTTAAAACTGCTATTCCATAACCTTCTTTTACAACAGGAATATTTTTCTTATCAACATAAATTCTTCTTCCAGGAGTACTTATCCTTTTAATTTCATTTATCACTCTTCTTTTACCAGGAAGATAAAGTAGATAAACTCTGAGCAATTTTCTCTTATCCTCTGTAACGCATTCATAATCTTTTATATACTTTTCCTCCTTTAAAACTTTCAATATCTCCTCTTTCATTTTGCTGTAAGGGACATCCACATATTCCTTGTATACTAAATTTCCGTTTCTGATTCTTGTTAACATATCACTGATTGGATCTGTCATCACCATTTGTTCCCCCATTACCAGCTTGCTTTTTTAACACCAGGGATTTCCCCCTTTCCTGCAAGTTCTCTAAAACATATTCTGCATATACCAAATTTTCTTAAATATCCACGCGGTCTTCCACATCTCCAGCATCTATTTCTCTTCCTCACCTTATATTTCGGCTCCTTTTTCATCTTCTCAAAGAAACATTTCCTTGCCAATTTATTCCTCCCTTATTGGTAATCCCATTTCTTTAAGAAAACATCTTGTTTCCTCAGGATTTTTTCCAGATGTAACTATGGTGATATTCATACCTTTTATTTTATAAATCTCATTGTAATCTATTTCAGGGAATATAATCTGTTCCTTTATTCCAATTGTATAACTTCCTCTTCCATCAAAAGAATTCGGTGGTAAACCGTTAAAATCTCTGACTCTTGGAAGAGCAAAAGTGATAAACCTTTCCAGAAATTCATACATTCTGTTCCCTCTCAATGTTACCATTACACCGCATATATCACCTTTCCTCAGATTAAATCCTGCTATTGATTTTTTTGCTCTTGTAATTACAGGTTTCTGTCCTGTAATCTGTGCGAGTTCTTTCTGTGCAGATTCCACAACTTTTGGGTCTTTATTATCTTTTCCAATCCCCATATTTATAACAATTTTTAAAAGACGAGGCACCTGCAATGGATTTTTATATTTAAACTTCTCCATCATTTTCGGTATTACCTCTTCTCTATATTTTTTCTTCAATGTCGGTTCCATTTTTATTTATTCTCCTCTATTATTTCACCACACTTTTTGCAGTATCTTACTTTACTTCCATCTTCAAGGAATTTTATCCCAACTCTTGTTGGTTTACTGCATTTTAAACAAAAAAGCATAACATTTGATATGGAAATTGGTGCTTCCATCTGTATAATTCCACCCTGCTGGTCAATTTTCTTGGGTCTTACATGTTTTTTAACAAAGTTAACACCCTCCACAAGAACTCTCCCTTCTTTTGGAAATACCTTCAATACTCTTCCTTTTTTCCCTCTATCCTTCCCTTTTATAACCTGCACAAAATCCCCTCTCTTTATTTTATTCATTTTTATAATACCTCCGGGGCAAGAGATATTATTTTGGTAAAGTTTGCATCTCTTAATTCTCTTGGAACAGGGCCAAAAACTCTTGTTCCTCTTGGATTTTTTTCATTGTCAATTATAACAGCACAATTATGGTCAAATTTTATATATGAACCGTCAGGTCTTCTTATTGGTTTCACAGTTCTGACAATTACCGCTCTTACTTTTTCTTTTCTTTTCACTATCCCATTAGGTAAAGCATCCTTTACAGAAGCAACGATAATATCCCCTACTCTTGCATATTTTTTCTTTGAACTGCCAACAATTCCTATCACTCTTATCTTTTTTGCTCCTGTATTATCAGCAACATCAAGCATTGTTCTTAACTGTACCATCTTTGCTTTCTCCTGCTTGTTTCAATATTTCAATTATTACCCATCTTTTATGTCTGCTTAAAGGCCTTGTCTGTATAATTTTTACAACATCCCCTACTTTTGAAACATTCCCTTCATCATGTGCCATAAATTTCTTCCGTTTCCTTATAGTTTTTTTGTAAAGGGGATGTTGTGTTAAAGTTTCCACCTGTACCACTCTTGTCTTATCCATTTTATCACTTACCACAACACCTATTTTTTCTATTCTTTTTCTTTTTTTATTTTCCTCCATTTTCTCTTTCCTTTTGGAGTTGTTTTTCTCTTAAAATGGTATTTAATCTTGCTATATCTTTTCTTATCTCTCTTAACTGTGAATAATTTTTCAACTGCCCTAACCTTAATTGATGTCTTAAATTAAAAAGTTGGGCTTTTAATTCATTTATTTTCTCTTCAATCTCCTTTTCAGTTGCCTCTCTCCACTTTTTTAATTCTTCTTTTTTCATAGTCTCCTTTCCACTATCTTTGTTTTAAATGGTATCTTGTAAGAAGCAAGTCTTAAAGCTTCTTTTGCAAGGTCTTCTTCCACTCCTCCTATTTCAAATAATATTCTTCCAGGTAAAACAACCGCAACCCAGTGAGAAACATCTCCTTTTCCTTTTCCCATTCTACTTTCTGCTGGTTTTTTAGTTACGGATTTATCAGGAAATACCCTTATCCAGAGTTTTCCTTTTGATTTTAAACAGTGTGTTATTGCAACCCTTGCTGCTTCAATTTGAGCATCTGTAAGCCAGCCAGGTTCAAGCACTTTCAATCCATATTCTCCAAAAAATACAGTATTTCCTCTTGTTGCTCTCCCCTTAGTCCTTCCTCTCTGCATTTTCCTGTACTTTACTCTCTTTGGCATCAACGGCATTTTCCTCTCCTTTTTTGGTTTCTTCTTCTTTCTTCTCTTCCAATACTTCTCCAAGATAAATCCAGACTTTTACTCCTATTGTACCAGCTTTTGTTATTGCAGTTGAGGTTGCATAATCTATTCTTGCCCTCAAAGTATGCAGAGGTACTTTTCCCTGAATGTACTGTTCAGACCTTGCTATTTCAACACCTCCAATTCTTCCACTTATCCTTACTTTTATTCCTTCAGCACCAGCATTCATTGCAAGAGCCATTGCTCTTTTTATAACCTGTCTGTGAGGAATTCTTTTTTCAAGTTGCATTGCTATTGAATCTGCTATACACTGTGCACTCAAACCAGGGTTAGGTATTTCTGTCACATCAATTATTATCTGTTTTTTAAACATTTCATACAGTTCATCTCTAACTTTATTTATTTCAGAACCTCTTCTTCCAAGTATAACTCCAGGTCTTGGAGTATAAATTATAATTCTTATTTTCTCCGGAAATTTATGAATGTCAATCCTGCTTATTGAACCTCTCGGATATCTCTTCCTTAAGTAATCTCTGATAAGAATATCTTCCTTTAAAAAGTCCTTAAACTCCTTATCATTTGCAAACCAGTATGACCTCCACTTCTCTATAATCCCTATTCTCAATCCTATAGGATTTACTTTCTGACCCATTTATTTTTCTCCTTCAATATCTTCCAGAATTACAGTTATATGACTTGTTCTTTTTCTTATCATTACAGCCCTTCCCATTGCAGCTATTCTGTATCTTTTTAATTTTGGTCCTTCATCAATAATCAGGTTTTTTACTTTCCACATTTTCTCTTCACCTGCTTTTTGTCTTGCATTTGAAAGAGCAGATTTAAGAACTTTTACAAGAATTTTTGCACCCTTTTGTGGAAGACTCTGTAAAGTTTGAATGGCTTTATTTACCTCATTCCCAATAACAATTTCCCTTATTCTCCTTAACTTCCTTGGACCAATTCTCACATATCTTGCTTTTGCTATTGCTTCCATTTTAATTATGTCTTTTCTCTTGACCTTTCAGTATGGGCACCATGCCCTCTAAATATTCTTGTTGGAGCAAATTCACCAAGTCTATGTCCAACCATATTTTCAGTTACATAAACATTAACAAATGTTTTACCATTATGGACTGCAAAAGTATGTCCTACAAATTCAGGGATAATTACACATGCTCTTGCCCAGGTCTTTATCACTTCCTTTTTCCCTTCCTTTTTTAACTTCATCACTTTTTTTAACAATTTCTCATCAACATATGGTCCTTTCTTCTTTGACCTCATATTTATTTCCTCCTTTGAATTATAAGTTTATCCGAAGGTTTTCTCTTCTTTCTTGTTTTATAACCTTTTGTTGGTTTTCCCCATGGAGTCTGAGAAAGATGTCCTTTGCTTCTTCCTTCACCTCCTCCATGCGGATGGTCAACAGGGTTCATTGCTACACCTCTGACAGAAGGTCTTCTTCCAAGGTGTCTTGTTCTCCCTGCTTTTCCAGAAGATTCATATTTATGGTCAGGATTACTTACCTGACCAATTGTTGCCATGCATTCCAGAGATATCAATCTTATTTCACCAGATGGCAATTTTACCTGAGCATATTTTTCTCCTTTTACCATCAGTGTTGCATATGTTCCTGCTGCTCTTACAAGTTGTCCTCCTTTCCCTGGTGTTAATTCTATGTTGAAAATCTGTGTTCCTTCAGGGATACTTTTAAGTGGAAGTCTATTTCCTACTTTTATCTCAACATTTTCTCCACATTCAATTTTATCTCCCACTTTCAAGCCCACTGGTGCAATTATGTATGCTTTTTTACCATCAGGATATTGAATCAGTGCTATCCTTGCGGTTCTATTCGGGTCATACTCTATGCTTTTTACTATTCCAGTAATTCCAACTCTCCCCTTAAAATCAATAATCCTGTACAGTCTTTTATGTCCTCCTCCTCTATGTCTGACAGTAATAACTCCCTGGTTGTTTCTTCCGCCTGTTTTTCTTAAACCAACAACAAGACTCTTTTCAGGCTCAGTCTTTGTTATTTCCGAAAAATCAGGCAATATAGCATGCCTCTGCCCTGGTGTTACCGGTTTTCTTTTACGTAAGGACAATTTTATCTCCTTCTTCCAGAGTAACAATCGCTTTTTTAACTGCAGAAGTATATCCTTCTATTCCAAATCTGTATCTTTTCTTTTTCCTTGGCATATTGATAATATTTACCTTTTTAACCCGTACTTTGTAAATAGTCTCTATTGCTTTTTTAATCTGGTGTTTATTTGCATTTTTATCCACACAAAAAACATATTTATTCTGCTCTGCCAAAGAAGTACTTTTCTCCGTTATCAAAGGATACTTTATTATTTTATAAGGATCAAACCCCATTTTTCTCCAGATATTCTTTTATTAAATTAAAAGAGTTTTCGCTTATTATCAATCTATCGTTTCTCAAAATTTCATATGCATTGATTTTATCTCCATAATCATAAGAAACAGTGGGTAAATTTCTCAATGATTTCACAATATTTTTATCATCCCCATCTTCTTCTTTACTCAGAATAAATAGAACTTTTTCCTTTTGAAGCCCCAGCACTTTAAGGAAATTTGCAAAAATTTTTGTTTTTGGTTTTTCTATTTTTTCAAGTTTTATAATTGCCACTTTATCCTCCATAAATTTATCCCTTAATGCCTCTTTAATTGCTTTCCTTTTGACTTTCTTTGGTAAATCTATTCTGTAATCTCTTGGTTTTGGGCCAAAGACAACTCCTCCATGTCTCCATATAGGGTTTCTTATAGATCCTACTCTTGCTCTTCCAGTTCCTTTTTGACGCCATGGTTTTTTACCTCCACCACTTACTTCTCCTCTTGTTTTTGTTGAAGCAGTCCCTTTTCTTTGGTTTGCAAGATAAGCAACTACATAATAATAAAGAACATTTTTATTTATAGCCTCTTTAAACAAATCATCCGGAAGGGTCTGAGTATCTACTTTCTTCCCTTCCATATTGTATACTGGTATTTCTTTCATTTTTCTTTCTTAATAGATTTTCTTATAAGAAGAAGATTACCCCTGCTTCCAGGTACGCTTCCTTTTACCAGAAGAAGGTCTTTTTCAGGTATTATCTTTACTATTTCAAGATTCTGTATTGTAACATTTTCATTTCCCATATGTCCAGGCATTTTTTTCCCTTTTAAAACTCTTGCAGGTGTTGTGGAACCTATTGAACCAGGCCTTCTGTGGGACATAGAACCATGAGAAGCAGGGCCTCCATGGAATCCATGTCTTTTCATTACTCCCT
>QNCF01000052.1 GCA_003644395.1 Candidatus Omnitrophota bacterium | reverse complement strand
TGATAGATGGATGGAAAGGTTCTGCAAGAGTAAAAAATTTATAATTAAAAAAACAATCATTTTCCCATACTCATTTTCCAGTATCTTATAACTATCTTTTCATATCCTGGAGGTATCTCTTCTTCCCATATACTTCCCATTTCTTTTTTCTCTTTTGGATATTTTGAGAAACTTTTCTCTTTTATTATGGATTTTTTCACAAGTGTATTGTATGCCTGTTTCAGTTGAGAAATAATAATATATTTTGTTTTTAAAAGTTCCTCATACCTTCCCTCCTTCAGCTGTATCTGGAATTTCTTCATTGAGGAAATTGCTTTTTCAAGTTGTGGATTATAAATATTCAGCACCTTCAAACTCCTTATAAGTTTTTCAGCCTTTTCTATCAATTCTTTCTGCTTTTTGCTCAAAATATCATATTTAAAAGTAAAATCAGAAGAAACCCCTCTCAATCCTTCACTTCCCCATCCACTCAATTTTCCTCCACCTGTAGGCCCAAGAGGATTCTGCCCTGATTTATCATCTATTTTCCCTGGTTCAAGATTATCAGGAGTTAACCTTGCAGGCGTTTTTCTTCCACCTTTTCCAGTTGCAGTCTTCTCAACCATCTCTCCATAACTCCTTCCTGTTCTACCCTCACCGCTTCTACCTCCTATCTCCTGCTGGTTTGGCATTAAATTTCCTGTTATCCCCTTTGCACTCATATTGCTTATTGGTCCATCCATAACAGTCCAGCCTGCCCCTTTATCAAGACTATCCATCCAACTGCTTGTTAAATCCTCAATCTCTTCTCTCATATCCTCTTCCTGTTCTATAAGTTCACCTATTATATCTTCAAGTTCTGAAGGTAGTTCTGCCTCTGGAACTTCGTATTCTTTTGAAGGTTCTTCAAGTTCCCATTTTCTATAATCTGGAAATTCTGAAAGCCATCTTTCAAGATTTGATGTTATCTCTTCAGCAAGTTCAAGTCCGATCTGTGCTTCAGATACTGCCATATGTACATCACCTTTTTTCAGATTACTCTCTGAACTTTCAACATGAGAAATCATCTCAACAAACTCATCAAGGAGATTAAATTTTCCTTTTGTCTGACTGCCAATCTTATCAAGGTCGTTAACCATCTTTTTAAGAATTTCAGCCCATTTATTTTGAGATTCTGCAAGTTTATCCAATTCTTCTTTCCCTGAAAAATCCTTCACTTTTTCCATTCTTTTTGCTGCTTCTATAATCATCTTCTCTTCCTTTATAAATTGCTCCATATTCTTCTTTATTTTATTAAGTTTTTCAACCTTTCCATCTTTTTCCTCTCCCATTTCCTCTTTTCCGTATTTCCAAGATTTTGACGGATAAATATAATAAATTGAAGAACGACCAATATTGGAAGGATTGCAGTTATCAAGACATTCCGCATAATAGGAAATAACTTCATTGAGTTTTTCAGGCAATTCCAGTACAGTATTCACCTCTATCTCTTTCTTTCCATTTATATCAATTTCATAAATTACATCATCATTTTCTGAAATCTCCCCTTCCCCTTTATGGATTCTTATCCTCAATTTTTTCAAACCGAAATCATCACTTGCTTTTACAGAAAGAGGTATTCTTTCTCCACCACTTACTTTCAGGTCTTTTCCTGGATTTTTAAATTCTACAAATGGAGCAGAATCATATATAACCTCAATTTTCCCGATGTCTGTCTTTTTATAACTTCTCCTTAAAAAATCATAATATCTGAACTGGAAAAGGACAGGTTCTTTTACAAAAAACTGGAAACTCTTCCTCTCCGATTTCCCTACATCTTTTAAAATCTTTCCATTGCTGAATATCATATATGTATCACCAACAAAATTATTAAAGACTGCTTTGAGTTTAATCTTTGTTCCATATAAGGTTCTGATATTTAAAGAGTCTTTCTCCTCTTTTCTGTTTTTCTTTCCAGTGTATGGTGGGTATATATGCCATATAATCAATTTTTTTATAACAGTCTCATCAACAACTTTGACATAAAACCAACCTGTCCCTGTATTTCCACACATAATCATATACCTGAAATCTTCATTTACTTCTGGAATATAATAGGAGAAGAAATTTCCTTCCTTTTCAAGCCTCCTTTTTCCCAAACCGGAAATTAAAATATAGACAGGTTCTTCTTTCTCAGTATAGACTCTTATTTTAAGAGGCTTTCCCTTTTCAACTGTGCAATTTCCTGGTTCAACTATAATCTCATTTACCGGTGGGAAGAAAATATTTCTGAATCCTTTATAAAAAGATGAAGGAGAAAGAAAAGCATAGAGAAAGAAAGAGAAAAGAGAAAAAATTGAAATTTTTTTGTAAAGATTGCATCTTCTGTATTCTACTGCAGAGGATGGGTCAATTCCCTTTATCAACTCAACAGTTTTTTCCCTCAGTTTTTTTATAAATGAGTCTGGGTATGATTTTCCATTAACTGTAAGTTGCCAGGAATTTATAAGATGGTTTCCAAGAGGCAATTTTTTCTCCATCAAAATTGCAAGTCTTTCAAATGATTGTTTTCTCCAGAAGATAAAATCAATAAAGATTTTAAGAAGAGGGGTAATGGAAATCAAAAAGAATAAAATCTTTATAAGGTTTCTGACTGCAGGAGTGAAAAATAAAATATTTCCAATTGAATTGATAAGAATGAAAGATAAAAAGAAAATTGAGGAGAAAAGAAAAATATCTTCCTTTATACTTTTCTTTTTCTCAAGATTTCTGTAATAATTCAAATAACCCTTTATAAAATCAAAGTCTTTATCCATCCACCTATATTATATTATTTTGACGCCTGAGATACCAGCAGATGTTTAGCAGAATAAAAAGGAAAGGAATGAGATATTTTCTGGATTCTTCTGAAATTGAAAAACTTCTTCTTACTCTTTTCCTCTTCAATTTCAAAAATTTCTCTATCTTATCAATATCCTCTCCTCTTATATAGTTTCCTTTTGAAATTTTTTTAAGATAATCCTCATCCCTTTCTATATTGTTAAATTCTGCCCCATTTTCCTTAACAACTATATACTCAATATTTTTCCTTCCTCCATTTTCAGCTTCAATAAGGTAAATTCCCTCTTTTAAGACGGAAAAGGTGGTTTTCCCATTTTTACATAAAAGTTTTTTTCTTTTTCCTTCAGGGGTTATAAGGAAAGCATTAAATTTCTCTTCTTTTTTTCTGAAAGAGAATTTAACCTTTACTTCCTCACCTTTCCCGTAAACTCTTCTGTCTATTGAAATATAAGGAATTTTTGTTCCTATACCGAGATAATCCTTTACTCTGCACATATACCTTATAATCCTTCCCCAGAAAAGTTCATAAACTTTTCTCTCTTTTCTGCTTCCAAAATACCACCTCCATGTCGAATCTGTTGCCACAACCATACATTTCCCATTTCCAAATATGCTTAAAATAACAACCGGTAAATTCTCTCTCCCAATACTTTTAACAAGACAGATTGCTCCTTCCTTTAACTTTTCAATTCTGTTTATCCTTTGAACTTCAGGAAATTGTGGAAATTCTTCAAAAATAGGGAAGTTTTTACCTTCCTGAGTGAGAGAAAGACCTATCTGGTTTATGAATTGATTTTCTTTCCCTGTAATCTCTACTGGTAAAATATTTTCAAGAGGTGAAGTCCCCACTCCTTTAAGAAAATTCTCTCCACCTGTCAGAATAATGGATTTTCCCTTTTCAACAACATAATCTTTCAGATTTTCCAGTTCATTCTTTGAAAAAGAGGAAAAATCAATATTTCCAAGAATTATGATGTCAAATTTTGAAAGGAATTCAATTTTATAAAATATATCCTGAGGAATTTTTATTTTTTTAATCTCTGACTGCTGGAAAAGATTCTCTCCAATCCTTACAAGAAAGACAGGCTGAAGCTGGATATCAGATTCAAGATACCTCTTCATAAATCTGTATTCCCATCTTAAAGAGCCATCAACATAAAGTATTTTTATTTCTGGTGAAATAACTCTTATAAAAATTTCCTCTCTGTTATTCTCAAGAATTTTCTCTTCTGGTAAAGGAACGGCTTCAACTTTATAAATAAAAATCCCCTTTTTTGCTGGTCCAATTTCAAATGTAGTGCTTGTGGAAGATGAGTTAAGCTGGATAACATTTTTCTTTATAACTTTCCCTTCCCTTTTAAGTAAAATTTCTGCTTTTCTTCCATTAAATCCATTCTGCCTCAGATAAACAGTAATTTTTATCTTTTCACCCTCATATAAAGGGGAATTTGAAACAACCCCTATAATACCCATATCTTTTATATCCTCTCCTCCAATTCCAACACAGTAAACATTGGAAATACCATTGAATTTTGAAACAGGAGATGTATCTATTCCATCAGAAAAAAGGAGTATCCCTGAAAATTCTCCTTTTGAGATTTCACTTATCTTTTTTAAATTTTCAATTATAAATGTTGAATTTTCTGATGGAGAGATTTCCTTTATTTTCTCTGGAGAGATTCTTTTCAGCTTTTTCCCAAAAGTAAAAAATACAGGATTGTATCTTTCAAGATACCCATTATTTCTCAGTATATCTTTCACTCTATCAAGTCTTGTCTTCCCATTCTTATCTTTTATTCCCATGCTCATTGAAGAATCAATGAGAACATAAAGAGGATTTTTTTCTCTGATTGATATATTCAATGAAATTTCTGGTTTAAAAATAATGGATAGAAGAATGATTAAACATAAAATATGAAGAAACATGAAAATATTTTTTCTTTTTATTTTCAAATTTTTATAACTGTAAAAGACAAGAAAAACTGCAAATATTGTCAGAAAAAATATAAAAATTTCTGGTAAAGATGAATTGAAACTTACCCTAAACATTTTTTCTCTTTTTGTATATTAAGAAATTACTCACTCCAATCTCTGAAAGTAAAAGTAAAAGTGCTATATCAAGAAATAAATCAGAAAGGTCTTTTGAGGTTGTCCTTTGGATGACAAGATTTTTATTATTTAAAAAATAAATCTTCCCATTTATTAAATTCTTAATACTTCTGAAATTAATCCTTGATAAATCGCCTTCTTTCCAGTCAACATTTACACCGAAAATTTTCTCTATCTTTTCCCCTTTTTTATAAAAAATTACTTTCCAGAATCCAGGAATTCCAGGAGAAAATTCAATTTCATTATTTTCAATCTTTTTTATCTCTTCTTTCTTTCCATCAGGAGAAAAAATTTCAACTTTTCTCACCCAACCAGGTACTTTTATCTTCCTTTTCTCCCCTATTCTTAAAACAAAAGTTTTAAGATGTATCGTATTTAAAATTCTTTCAATCATCACAGGAAAGAAAGATTTCAAAGGAAAGTCTGTCCAGTCCTTTTGAGGTAAAAATGGGAAGAGAAAAACTCTACCGTCCCCAATTTCTTTTTCAACCATTACACAATAACCATTTTCAATTTTCAAAAGCACATTCCCATAAATCTTATCCAGATGGAAAATTTTGAAAAAATTCAATGGTCTGAGATACTCAAATATCTTTTCACTGAATGGAGAAAATAATGGATTTTTTGTATCAACCCACACAATCTTAAAAGGTCTTCTGAATTCAAGTTTTTTCTTAATAGTTGCTGGTGTGAGGAAAACAGATTTTTCTTTTAAATACCAGTCGTTGTTGAAATTTTGAGGAATAATTGTGTCTCCAAGAAATATTACCAAATTTCCCCCTTCTTCCACATATGAATAAAACCTTTTGATAGTATCTTTTCTGAATCTTCCAACATCACAGATAAAGATTATTCCATATCTTTCAAAAATCAGGTTATCTATTCTATCAAATCTCCTTTCATCAATGAGAAATCTCTCACCGTCTTCCATTGCTTTTATGCTGTTTATTATATAAAAATTGCTTTTATCTGGCTTTTCAAAAATCAAAAGAATTTTTCTCTTTTTATAAGGAGAGGAAAGATAAAATGAATTGTCAGGAAGAATAGAATCATGGTACAAAATTTCTCCTTTTAATTTCTCTATTTTTTCAGGTATTTTGAAAATTATCTTATCTGATTTAATAGGAGGCACTGAAAAACTCTTTTCCTTTTTCCATTTCCCGCATGAAAGTATTATTTTCCCATTAGCCTCTTTACAGCTCCAATTCAAAATTTCACATTCACATTTCCCAGGATAGATTCTTATATCTTTCAATGAAATATTGGATAAATTCTTTTTACCACAATCAATTAAAACAAACTCAATATCTCCCAGGTCTATCCTTTCACCATCAAAATTCCACAGATTTTTCTGCATATCAGTGAAAAAATAAATAACTTTTCTTCCACTTTTCTTTTCCAGAATTTTTTTTGCTTTCTCAATACATCCAAAAAGATTCCCTGAAGCGAAAGAAACTTTACTGTTTTTTATAATTCTTCCAATACTTTCAAAATCATGAGAAAATCCTTTGTATTTCCCGCTCAAAAATAGAAGAGATACACATGCAGGTTTTTTTATCTGGGAGAGAATTTCAAGGGCTCTTTCTTTCAGTTTTTTAAAAGGGAGGGAATTTTCAGCACCCATACTCAATGAATCATCTATTAAAAATACAAAGAAACCTTCCCCTTTAAATAAGGCAGATTTACTTATCGGCCCTGATAGGATGAGAATAAGTAATGCAAGAAGGGATATTCTCATAAAAAGGATTAAAATTTCTTCAATTTTTTTAATTTTGCCTGCCTTTGTTTTTGAAATTTTTAAAAATCTTACTGAACTGAAATTTAATGCCTTCCCCTTTTTCCTTGCAAAAAAATGTATAATGAGTGGAATTCCTATACCGAAAAGTCCCCATAAATAAAAAGGATATAAGAAGCTCATCTGAAATTTATCTGCATTTTGCCCTTCTGCTTAAGTACTGATAGAGGAAATAATCAAAAGGAGTATCTGTTTTTCCAAGTGCATAACTTATATTTTTCTTGGAACAATTTACTCTGTAAAAATCCAAAAAATCATCAAATAAATTTCTGTAAGTATCTCTTATATAATCTGCATCAACAGCAACCTTTTCATTTGTCTCCATATCAACAAATTCGTAATTTCCTGAAAATGGAAAAGAAATCTCATAAGGGTCAAGTATATGGAAGACTATAATTTCATGGTGTTTGGATTTAAAATGTGAAAGGCCTTTCATTACACTTTCTGGTTCATCAAACAGGTCTGAAATCAGAATTATTAAACTTCTTCTTTTTATGGCTGTGGCTATTTTATTCAGAACATCAGAAAGAGATGTCTCCCTTCCTGGTTTTAAATTTTTGAGATTTTCAATCAGAGTATGGAGATGGAATGTTGTTGACATTGGCTTTATAAAACTTTTTATATCTTTATCAAATGTAATCAATCCAACCGCATCTTTCTGACTTATCATGAGATAACTCAAACTTGCTGAAAGAAAGATTCCATATTCCAGTTTGCTTATCTCTTTGCTTCTGTATCCCATTGAAGCGCTTGTATCAAGAAGAATATATCCTTTAACATTTGTCTCTTCTCTGAATGTCTTCAAATATAACCTATCTGTTCTTGCAAAAACTTTCCAGTCAAGATACCTCAGATCATCTCCAGCAGAGTATTCCCTGTGTTCAAAAAATTCCACACTGAAACCTTTATAAAGACTTCTGTGAAGGCCAGAAATGAACCCTTCAACAACAGTTCTTGCAACAAGGTATAAATTTGAAATTTTAGCAAGAAACTTCGGATCCAGTAATTTTTTCTGATTTTCCATTTATTCTGGTATTTCTTCAAGGAGTCTTTTTATAATTGTATCTGAGTTTACACCATCAGCATCTGCATTGAAATTTGTAAATACCCTGTGTCTCAAAACATCAACAGATACTTCTTTTATATCAGAGATGGATACATTTACATCTCCTCTTAATGCTGCTTTTGCTTTTGCAGCCAGGATAAGGTACTGTGTTGCTCTTGGCCCTGCTCCCCAGCTCACATATTCTTTCACAAATTTAATTGTGTGGTCCAGATTTGGCCTTGTGCTTCTTACAAGATTCACTCCATAATTTACAACATAATCTGAAACAGGAATTTTCCTTATAAGTCTCTGAAATTCAATTATTTTTTTAGAATCAAGAACTTTGTTTACTTCTGATAAAAGTTCAAAGGGAGTAATTTCGGCTATTTTCTTTTCTTCTTCTTTTGAAGGATAGTCCATGTAAATACTCAGCATAAACCTGTCAAGCTGTGCTTCTGGAAGTGGATAAGTTCCTTCAAGTTCAATAGGATTCTGTGTTGCAAGTACCAAAAATGGTTGAGGTAATGAGTATTTTTTTCCTCCAACAGTGACCTGATACTCCTGCATTGCCTCAAGAAGAGCAGCCTGTGTTTTTGGTGGTGCTCTATTTATTTCATCAGCAAGAATAAGATTTGCAAATACAGGGCCAGGTAAAAATTTCAAGATTCTTTCCCTTGATACTGTATCTTCCTGAATAACTTCTGTTCCTGTGATATCTGATGGCATGAGGTCCGGGGTAAATTGTATTCTTTT
>QNCF01000051.1 GCA_003644395.1 Candidatus Omnitrophota bacterium | reverse complement strand
TTTAACAGTTTATTTTAATATAACATCCTTTATAATCAAAATTAGCGAAATCATGATAAGCACTATCCCAAAAATTATCTTTACAGATTTTGATTTCAATTTATTTGCCATAATTCTTGAACCTGTTTGACTGCCAGCCAGTACAGAGAGTATACAGAAAAGCCATACCTTCCATACAGGTTTTGCAGATATTAAAATGTGTGATATAAAACTGGATGTTCCGGAAAAAGTCACAACAACAGATGAAGTCGCAGCAGCTATTTTTGGTTCAAGTCCACATATATAAAGTAATGGAACGACAAAACTTCCACCACCTCTTCCTATAAGACCAGCAAAAAATCCAAGAATTCCACCTGCAGATATTCCAAGTATTATCCGTTGATGAGAAGAAAGTTTTCCTTTCTTTGGTTTCCATCCAGAAAGCATAAGTATAGCCGCAGTTAATGTGAAAAGTGAAAATATAAGAATTATTGGTTTTACAGGGAGATTAACATTTACAAGAGTACCTACAGGGGCAAATACAACCATTGAAAAACCAAAAGGTAGAGCAACTTTAAAATCAGGCAATCTCTTTCTTATATAAGTAAAAGCGGCTGAAGAGGAATTCACAACATTTAAAAGCATTCCAAGTGGTATAGCCTGAGTTTTGAAGTCCATTCCAAACCAGTAAAGTAAAGGAATATAAAGCTGGCTCCCTCCCATCCCCAGCATTGAAAAAATGAATGAGATAAGGAAGAATACAATTGGAATAATATAAATTTTTTCCATTTTTTAATCCTTTTATTGATATTTTAATAAGAAATGTTATGTAAATCTGGAAAAAGCCAGAATTATGTACCACTCCACCAGCAGGAGCAGATTTTTCTTTTCTTCATATTTTAATTTTAATCAAGAAAAACGCTCTTTTACAAATTTCCCTGCAGCATCCTGGGCAGCAAGAACAAGTGAATACATCGTTGGAGCAGGGGTGAGGTAAGGATGTGTTGCAAATTGCAAAGTTTCAAGTTCACAGAATGATACTCTTTTCTGTATAGAAATTCCGATTGTGTTAATCAATTCTCCACAGGAATTTCCACCAGCAACCTGTCCACCGAGAATTATTCCTGAATGTTTTGAAAATATCAATTTAACTTTGATTTTATTTGCATCAGGAAGTTTTGCAGGGTGTTTATCCACTCCTTCAAAATTTCCAACAATAATCTCAAACTTTTCCTTTCTGGCATTCTTTTCTGTTAAACCTGCACATCCAAGGACAAGTCCACCTACATAAGTAGAATAAATCCCAACAGTTCCTTTATTCTCTCTTATTACTTTTAACTGGTATAAATTTGCACCTGCTATTCTCCCCTCAGCAGTGGCAATTGAGGCAAGCATTACAGGTATTTCTTTTCTTGTGAAAAAGTCTCTCTTTAATGCACAATCTCCAACAGCAAAAATATCAGGTTCTGATGTCCTCATATATTCATCCACCCATATATATCCCTTTTTTGTTATCTCAAGCCCTGCATCTTTTGCCAATTCACAATTTGGTTTTGCTCCAATTCCAAGTATAACAACCTCTGTATCAATCACTTTTCCGTTTGATAATCTCACTTTTTCAACTTTTTCATTTCCGATAAATTCTTCAACTTTCACTCCTGTAATAATTTCCACTTTTTGATTTTTCAATTTTTCTTCTGCAAGAGAGGAGAATTCTCTATCAAAGGAATTTGGCAGAATTTCCTGAAGCATTTCTACAATATAGACTTCTTTATCCCCAAGTCTTGAAATTTCATCTGCAATTTCTACTCCGATGAAGCCACCACCTATTACAATAATTTTTTTACTTTTTCTTATTCTTTCCACCATATTTTTCAAATATTCCATATCTTTCTTGATAAGAAAAATTCCATCTTTTTCAATCCCTTTTATAGAGGGTTTTATGGGCACAGCTCCTGTTGCCAGAATGAGTTTTTCATAACTGTAATAGTCTCCATTTTTTGTTTTAATTTCCTTTCCCTTCTTGTCTATCTTTTCAACCTCATCAACTATTACATTTATTCCCATATCCTCAATTTTTTTAAAAGATAATTCGTTTTCATCAGGTGATTTCAGACTTGATATCATGTAAGGAATTCCACATGGAATCACGCTTTTCTTTTCTCTTTTTATTATCAAAATATTTTTGTCTGGATAATACTTTTTCGCTGTTATTGAAGTCACTATACCTGCAGGCCCTCCACCGATTATCACAATATCAAATTTCTTTTTCATTTTTTCCTCCTTTTATTTGAAAAAAATTAAGAGAAAATTATAACCTTAAAAAGAAATTTTTCAAAAAAGAATTTTTGATACAGAGATGGAAGAAAATTTCAAAAGATAAGGCGGGCTTTATAATTTTTCCCTTCAATTATTCTTCTCATTTCTTCATATGCTGATAGATACCAGATATCATTTTTGACACAGTTAAGACCGAAAACACAATTTTCAAAAAATTTTGAAAGTTTAATAAATAGAGAAGGATTTTCGTTTTCCCTTGATGCCTTGTAATAAACAGCCTTCCCTATCTTTATCACATCTTCAATACCAAGAGACCACAATTTTTTAAGGGATTCAGGGAAAAGCCCTGAAAGGAAAAGAGAGCAGTCTCCTATTGCCATATACACATCTTTTGGAGAATAACCTTTCCCAGTATAGGCAAGCATTTCTCCAACCTGGTATATCCTTTTTCCCCTGGAATCTCTTATTCTGAAAAGATTATCTATGAAAGTGCATTTTACAAGAAGGTCTGTAATATATTTTATGATACCTTTATCTGAAATCCCTGCTTTTGGTAAATTTTTTTCCACAAGATTTTGGAATAAATCCCTGAGAGGATGCCTTTCAAGAATCTCCATTTTAATTATTATACCCCATTTTCTTTTTGGATTTCAGGGTATACATTCACCTCAAAATTTACTGAATTGGAAATAAGGCAGTATTTTTCAGCAAGTTCAATAAATTTTTTTATTTTCTCTATATTTTCATTTTCTCCAACCTTAATTTTTATATTTACTTTAACCTGTGTGAATTTAAGGGAATTTTTCTTTTCAACTATCCCTTCTGCTTCTGAAATATAATCTTTGAGTTCAACATTATTTTTAAAGATAAAATAGAGAAAAGTTGTCATCAGGCAAGAATTGATTGAAGAGACAAATAAATCTTCAGGGCTCCAGAATCCTTCAGGCCCACCAAATTCAGGTGGAGTGGATATTTTAATTGATGGTTTATTTTCAATCTCAACAATTCCTGTTTTATTACCTTCCCATTTAAGTTTACTTTTATAAATAAAAATATCCTTCATTCCAGATTTCTGATTTTTTCTTCTATTGCTGTTTCAGGTATTACTCCGACTGTTTCATCCACCTTTTCGCCATTCTTGAAATAAATAAGTGTCGGTATTGACATAATTCCAAATCTATCTGCAAGGGAAGGGGCTCTATCAACATTTACTTTTCCAAACACAACCTTTCCCTTATACTTTTTTGCGAGTTTTTCAATTATCGGTGCTATTATTCTGCAAGGCATACACCATTCTGCCCAGAAATCAACAATGAGAATTTTATATTTTTTTAAAGCCTCTTCAAAATTATTTTCATCAAGATAGACAGGGTAATCAGGTTCATCCAGAAGTTTTCTTTTTTCCATTTTTTTTCTTTCTTCCTCCATTAAAACCTCCTTTCCTTTTGTTGCCCCTATCAATAAAACTTTATTTACAATTTCTTCTTCAGATTTAAGTCCTATTATCTGATTTTCATAATCTCCATTTATTATTATAGTTGGAACGGAAGTTATTTTAAATTCAAGTGCTTTTTCTCTTGCCTCTTCAGCATTTATACACCTTGACTTTACCTTTCCAGGAATTTGAACAGAGATTTTATTTGCAAG
Source organism: Candidatus Omnitrophota bacterium (assembly GCA_003644395.1). Classification (GTDB taxonomy): domain Bacteria; phylum Ratteibacteria; class UBA8468; order B48-G9; family JAFGKM01; genus B48-G9. The sequence continues at coordinate 4,667 of QNCF01000051.1, read as the reverse complement.
AAGAACAGCCTGAGGGCAATAAGGACAGTTAGGAGTTACAAAAACTTCAATAAGGACATCTTTATCAATATATTTCAGTTTTTCTTTTGAAGAATCTGTAAGATAACTTTCACCATTTGATACGCAGATTATCGTTTCAATAAAAGAGCTTATCTCATAACCCAGAAAAGAACCCCAGTATTCAATTGAATATCCCAAATTTTTCCCTATAACAACTGTTGGAGACATTTCAAGGTTCAGTTCTTTTGCAAGACTATCATGCAGATTTAAAAACTCCACATTTATTTTATCTGTTATCTGAGAAATTTCTTTTATAAAATTTTTAACCCTCTCAGCAGCGATGAGATTTTCACCACCAACAATTATACTTCTTGTAAATACCTTGATATCAACATTCCTTTTCAAATTCCTGAATTTATCTGTAAGTATTATTTTTGTCTTCTCATCAATCATCATTTTATTCCAAGAGATTCAATTACTTTTTTTGTCTCCTTAAGTTTTTCATGTAAATCAATGGGTTCAACCTCCAGTTTTCTCGGTCTTGTTGCTTTGCTCCATTTATGGGGTTCATTTATTCTTTTTATCTTTTCAATTTCTCCTGTTTCCTGCAGTCTTTTATATATCAAATACCATGCACAGTCTTTTTCAGGGTCAACCTCACATTTTCCATTTTCTCTTGTCCCACCGCATGGTCCATTCAGAAGGCCTTTTGCACATTGAGTTAAAGGGCATATTCCAGCAGTCTTTCCAAGTTCACATTCCCCACATCCAAGACACTTTTCTATGAATTCTTTTGGCCCTTCCCCAAAGAATCCAAGAGCATTATTTGAAGGATAAATTGGTTTGAAAATATTTTTACTTTCAAGGTATCTTCTTACAGTCTGAAGTCCATCCCCACAGCTCATCATTAAAACTGCATCACAATTTTTAAAATCTTCTATATGTCTTTCTATCATCATTGAACTCATCGGAAGATAACAGCAGAATACAGCAAATGGAAGGCCAATTTCAACAACTTCTTTCCCTTCTTTTCTCAATATCTCACCCATCTCTTTTACCTGTTTTATCCCTCCTGTATGGAAGATTGTTGCACATCCTCCACATCCCATAATCACTATCTTCTTTTTGCCATCAAGATAACTCAAAATTTCCTCTATTGGCTTCCTTATTTGCCCCATCATTTCAATCCTCCTTTTTAAATCAAAATTTCAATATCATACCAATATTTCGCTTCCAACTTTAATCTCCACAAAATCCTCTCCAAATTCTCTTCTAAAAATATCTTCTGCCAAAGGTCCTGAACAATGAGTGGGTCCTGCTTTTTTAACTCCAAGTTTTTTAAATTCCTCTGCAATATATTGGATTGTCCTTCTATCCTCTTCAATCAGATGGAAACCACCTGCCACCATGTAAATTTTTTCATCCGGAATGAGTTTTTTCACTTCCTTTATTATCTCAAGAATTCCTGGATGGGCACATCCAGTTAATACTGTCAGACCATTCTCAGTCTTTAAAATCAATGATTGTTCAGGCATAAAACTTCCTCTGTATTTGCCTCCAATCTCTCCTGTAGTATAAATATCCTTTTCAATCTGGATAAAATTTTCAACCTCAATCAGTTCATTTCCAGAATTTTTAACATTATCTTTAAATTCATTGCTGAAATTTATACATCCATATACTTTAAAATCCTTTTTCTTCTCAAGCAGATCCCATAATCCTCCGGTATGGTCCCAGTGGTCATGGGAGATTACAATCTTTTCAATCTTTTCAATATTGACAGATAAGATTTCCATATTTTTAAGAAGATATTTCCCATTTTCTCCTGTATCAAAAAGAACATTTTCATCTATGAGGAAGGAGATTCCCCATCCAATTTTCAGCCTTTTATCAATACTGTCTCTATCAAATAAAACTTTTATTCTTTTCATTTAATTGGAGGCAATCACTGCAGATTCCTTTTATCTGAAGGAAATGGTTTAAAATTTTAAATCCACTTTCTTTCTCAATCTTCTCTGTAATCTCATTGAAATTGCAGAAATCAATACATCTCACTTTATGGCATTTCACGCATATAATATGATGGTGATGGGATTTTGGGTTTTCTGCATTACACAATCCATAATATGCTTTATTATCCCTGGTTCTGATTTCTGTAAGAATACCAATTTCACTGAATTTTTCTAAATTTCTGTAAACTGTAGGGAGTCCAATCTTTTTAAATTTCAACTTTAAATTATTCCATACCTCTTCAACAGTGGCATACCTGTCCTTTTCTATAAAAAAATTTATTATTTCTTTTCTTTTAGGTGTGATTTTTAAGCCATTTGATTTTAAAATCTTTATATATTTTTCCACAACTTCCCCCTTTTATCCAAAAATTTTCTTTTTGATATTTAAAATTTCAGCAGATGCAGGGCCTTTGCTATATTCTACCACAGGCATTTTATTTTTCAATGCTTCAATCACATCTTCACAAAATGGGATTTTACTTAAAATTTCAACTCCTTTTCTTTTACCATATTCTTCAATTTTTTCTGTCATCTCAAAGTTTATATCATACTTGTTTATTACTATCTTTGTTTCAATTTTGAAAAATTGTGTAAGTTGAACAATCCTTGCCAGGTCAGAGATTCCAGACTGGGTTGGCTCAGTTACAATTATTGCAAGGTCTGCACCTGATAAAGAAGCAATTACAGGACATCCAATCCCTGGTGGCCCATCAATTATTATATATTTTTTATTTTCTCTTATCCCAATATCTCTTGCCAGATTTTTAACTTCAGATGATAACCTTCCGGAATTCTCTTCTCCAGGGAAAAGTTGAGCATGGATAAATTCTCCATATTTCGTCTTTGATAGATAGATGTATCCTGCAGTCTCTATATCCATCTTTATTGCTTTTTGAGGGCATGCATTGAAACACAATCCACATCCCTCACACAAAAAATCATCAATAATGAAATCCTCGCTTATTGCTCCAAATCTGCACAATTGACGGCACAGACCACACTCAACACATCTTTCCTTTTCAATCTTTACCCTGTATCCACCCTTGAATTCTTTTTCCTCCTTTATTTCAGGATTTAAGAGTAAATGGAGGTCTGGGGCATCAACATCACAATCAGCAATTACTTTATCTTCTATAAGGGCAGATAAACTTGCAGTCAATGTTGTTTTTCCAGTCCCACCTTTACCGCTTAAAATTACTATTTCTTCCATTTTATAAATTCTTTATTTTTTCAAAGAGAGTTTTAAATTCCATCTTATACTGTGGGTCTATTTCTGGTAGAGATAATCCTTTTGAATAACCTTCTGCAATTTCTCTCCTGAAAGGTATTTTTAAAATCACAGGGATATTTTTTTCCCTACAAAAATCTTCTATCAGATTATCTCCTTTCCCGCTTCTGTTTATTATCACACCTTTCTTCAAATTCAAATTCTCACATACTTCCACTGCCAGTTTCAGATCATAAAGACCGAATGGAGTTGGTTCAGTGACAAGAATAACAAAATCACTTCCGTAAACTGCATTGACAAAAGGGCATGCAACTCCAGGTGCAGAATCAATGATTACATCTTTCCCTTTTTCAATATATTTTTTTAACTCTCTAATAAGTGGAGGGGATGTTGCCTGTCCGACTTCAAGTCTTCCTTCAAAAAATTCTATAGAATCTGATTTGCCTTTTCTGATAGTTCCCAGTTTTACTTTCTTTTCAGATATTGCCTTATTCGGACATACCCATATACATGCTCCACAGTGATGGCATAACTGTTCAAAAACTATTACTTTATTTTTCAAAACTGCAATTGCATTATATCTGCAAATCTCCTGACACTTCTTGCAGAAATTGCATTTTGAAAGATCAACTTCAGGAACAAAAGTTTCAATTCCAATTTCTTCTTCTATTACAGGTTTTATAAAAATATAACTGTTGGGTTCTTCAACATCACAATCGAAAAACTGGACATTCCCGATACTCATTGCAAGAGAGGTGGATATTAATGTTTTTCCTGTCCCCCCCTTTCCACTTCCAACTGTTATTACCATTTTTTACCTCTTGCAGATTCCATCAGCACATGGAGGGATTTCACATGGAGTATCCCTTCCACAGCATGTTGTAAAGCGACTTTCCCCCTTTCCCTGGAATACTTTTGATATCAATTTTTCAAGTTTTTCTGACCCACATTCAGGGCAGACCGGCTTTTCTCCCATCCTCTTATGCAGAATTTCCACCTTCTTCCCGCAATTTTTACATAAATATTCATATATAGGCATATTTCCCTCCTATTCAAAATACATATTTTCTGCCATTATATATTCAAAATTTTTTTCTATTTCATTAATTTTTACATGTTTAACTTTTTTTGCAATTTCCTCACTCAATTTTCTTCTCTCCCCGGATAGAAGCATTTCCCTTGCTCCTTCTAAAGCACCATTCCCGATCTTTATAACCTTTTTTTCATCAACTTCAGGGATAAGACCTATTCTCATTGCATTTTTAACATTTATGAAATTCCCGAAACCACCTGAAATGAATATTTTATCAATATTTTCAATTTCAACAGGATAATATTTTGCAAGTATATTCTGCGCTGTTTTTATCGCTGCTTTTGAAGTTATTAACTGGTAAATATCTTTCTGTGTTATTTTCAATTCATCAGTT